>JAGCAG010000100.1 GCA_017652785.1 Paludibacteraceae bacterium
AGAATTAAAGAAGTATATCCATTATTACAACAACGATAGAATTAAACTGAAACTAAAAGGAAAGAGTCCGGTACAACACCGAACTCTTTACCAATAAAATTTATTATTAATCCGTCCAACTTTTTGGGGTCAGAGCAAAACTTGCTTTTCCTTTTTTTATGGTTTTAAGTCGTTTCCGTTTTTAGAAAGAGCTCTAAAAACACACCAAAGTCCTAGAATAATAAAGGGAATACTTAAGATTTGTCCCATATTTAGCGTAAAAGTTGCTTCGAAAGATTCTTGGTTGAGTTTGATAAATTCCAAAACGAATCTTGTGCCAAAAATACAAATCATAAACACTCCAAAACCGATGCCTTCTCGTTTGTAAATGTTTGTTTTCCAATAAATAAAGAGCAATATGCCAAATGTTACAAGGCAATAAATCATTTCATAAATTTGAGTAGGATGACATGCTTTGTCAGCATACAACATCTTCCATTCGTATGAGCGAACAAACATAAATCCCCAAGGCAGAGTAGTGGGGTAACCGAAAATCTCAGAATTCATCAGATTTCCTAATCGTATGCATGCGCCACAGATGGCAACGCCAATGACCAAACGATCAAGAACCCACAATAAACTTTTTTCTGGAAGAACTTTTTTGTGATATAAAAATATAGCTGTTAGAATTCCGATAGTTCCTCCGTGACTTGCTAAACCACCTTCCCAAATAGCAACAAGTTTCCAAGGTTTCAGTAGATACTCATTGCCGTAACGGAACGTTATTCCTAAAAATTCTATGGGTTCGTTCAATAGATGCCATTCGTAGAAGAAACAATGTCCTAAACGCGCTCCGATGATTGCTCCAGCAAGAGTGTAAACGAAAAGTTTATCAAGGTACTTTTCTTCTAGTTGTTCCTTTTTGTATGTTTTTCCTACAACAATCAACGTCAGATAAATACCTATTGCCCAAAGCAATCCGTACCAACGAACAGAAAGGGGGCCGAGAGAGAACAAGACAGGATCAACATCCCAAACGATGTATTGTAGCATAAACTATTATTTTCCGTGACAATTTTTGTATTTTTTCCCGCTACCACAAGGGCAAGGATCGTTTCTTCCTACTGTTTTTTCGGCACGAATCGGTTCTGTACGTTGTTTTTCGCGAGTATCTTGTTTTGATGGGTCGTTACGCTGATATTCATCTTTTTGCGTGCGATAACGACTATAATCCGAACGATTTTGTTCTGTTGCTTGAACTTGGTCAGCTTCTCTCATAGGGATTTGTCCACGCATCAAAATGGAAATGCTTTTTCGATTGATGTCATTTACCATCGCTTTAAACAAATTGTAGGATTCGAGTTTATAGATCAACAATGGATCTTTTTGTTCGTAAGTTGCGTTTTGAACAGACTGACGGAGTTCGTCCAACTCTCGCAAATGTTCTTTCCATTGCTCATCAATAGCCAATAATAACACCGATTTTTCGAATGATTTTACAATCTCTTTTCCTTCTGTTTCGTAAGCTTTTTTCAAGTTAACAGGAATATTATACATTCACTTGCCATCAGTGATAGGGATAAGAATATTTTCGTATTGATATCCTTGTTTTTCATATACTTGCTTAATGACAGGATATGCCACTTGAGCAATTTTTTCTGATTTGCGACGGAACGCATCGAATACGTTATTTGCAATTTCATCAGAAAGTGCAAGCATTTTCTTTGCTTTGAAATCTGCTTCGTCGAAAGGTGGATTTACAGCAAAAATTGTCATCAAATCGCTGGTTAGTTCATCGTAACTCATTACGCTTTGAGCATTTTCTACCACCGAGTCCGAAATATCGTAAATCATATTGGCAATGTCCACACCTATACGTTCGCCCATCAGAGCGTGACGACGTTTTTTGTAAATCACTTCGCGTTGAGAGTTCATCACGTCGTCATATTCGAGCAGACGTTTACGGATTCCAAAGTTGTTTTCTTCAACTTTCTTTTGTGCACGTTCAATAGATTTCGAAATCATTGAGTGTTGAATCACTTCGCCTTCTTCAAATCCTAAACGATCCATCACGCTTGCGATGCGTTCAGAACCAAACAAACGCATCAAATCGTCTTCGAGCGAAACAAAGAAAACCGAAGAACCTGGGTCGCCCTGACGACCAGCACGTCCACGTAACTGACGATCGACACGTCGACTCTCGTGACGCTCCGTACCGATGATAGCCAAACCTCCAGCCTCTTTCACCGAAGCACTTAGCTTGATGTCGGTACCACGACCTGCCATATTTGTGGCAATAGTTACCGTTCCGCTTTGACCTGCTTGTGCCACAATTTCTGCTTCTCGTTGGTGTAATTTCGCATTCAACACGTTGTGTTTTATTTTTCGCATTGTAAGCATTCGGCTCAAAAGTTCGGATATTTCCACCGAAGTTGTTCCTACCAACACAGGACGACCTTGCGATACCATTTCTACTATTTCTTCGATAACGGCATTGTATTTTTCGCGTTTTGTACGATAAACTCTATCGTCTAAATCTTGACGTGCAATAGGTTTGTTGGTTGGAATTACCACAACATCGAGTTTGTAGATATTCCAAAATTCGCCTGCTTCTGTTTCGGCAGTACCCGTCATACCAGATAGTTTGTGGTACATACGGAAGTAGTTTTGAAGCGTGATGGTAGCAAAAGTTTGCGTTGCAGCCTCTACTTTTACTCGCTCTTTTGCTTCTATTGCTTGATGCAAACCATCGGAATAGCGACGACCTTCCATTATACGACCGGTTTGTTCGTCAACGATTTTTACTTGATTGTCAACTACCACATATTCATCATCTTTCATAAACAATGTATATGCTTTAAGCAATTGATTTACAGTATGAACACGTTCGGATTTTAGCGAATAGTTTTGCAAAAGTTCGTCTTTTTTTGCTTGACGTTCTTCGGCTGACAATGTTGTGTCTTTTTCCAATTCTGCAATTTCGGAACCAACGTC
>JAGCAG010000101.1 GCA_017652785.1 Paludibacteraceae bacterium
AGTACAGCACGAAACGAAACATATTGAAAAAGCCCCGAACCTGGCAAATCAAACGTTTTATCTAAAAAATCAAAAAGATAGTACAACATAGTTCTTCTCCTATTTTATTGGTTATTTATTGCTAATTGAATTTCTTCTTTGTCATCGAAATGATGTTTTACGCCTTTGATGATTTGATAGTTTTCGTGTCCTTTCCCGGCCACTAAAATCACATCACCTCGCTGTGCCAACACACATGCAGTTTTTATTGCCTCACGACGATCAGCGATAACTAAAACTCTGCGTCGATCACTTACATCTACACCTTCGAGCATATCGTTAAGGATGTCTTGTGGTTCTTCATCACGTGGATTGTCGGAAGTAAGAATCACACGATTACTTCCGTTTATAGCTTCACGAGCCATCATTGGGCGTTTGCCCTTGTCACGATTTCCGCCACATCCAACAACCGTGATCAGATTACCTTCACCAGCACGGATATCATTAATTGTAGAGATTACATTATTGAGTGCATCTGGCGTATGAGCATAATCAACAATCGCCGTAACGCCTTCGTGGCGAATAGTCTCAAAACGTCCTGAAACCGACTTGAGCGAGCTTAACTTTGTAAGCACTTCGAGTTCGTCGAAGCCCAACAACACTGCAGCACCAAAAACAGCCGAAATATTTGCAGCATTGAAACGTCCAACAAATGGCATCATCACTTCGCGCCCGTTCATTTCGAGCAACATTCCGTCGAAAGAATTTTCAAGAATGCGAGTTTTGAAATTTGCCAACGTACGCAACGAATAAGTTTTTTTCTCTGCCACGCAATTTTGCAACATCACCTCACCATTTTTATCATCAAGATTGGTCAAAGCAAAAGCGGTTTTTGGCAATTCATCAAAAAAGCGTTTTTTGGCTCTCAGATAATTCTCCACCGTTTTATGATAATCCAAATGATCACGAGTAAGATTAGTAAAGATTCCGCCTCTAAACTTCAGTCCCGCAATGCGACGTTGCTCTACCGAGTGCGAACTCACTTCCATAAACGCATACTCGCAACCTGCATCAACCATTCGTGCCAAAAGTGCATTCAACGCCAACGCATCGGGCGTTGTGTGAGTTGATTCAACCGCCTCGTCGTTAATGTAATTACATACAGTAGAAAGCAATCCAACTTTATAACCCATTGCTCTAAAAAGTTGATAAAGTAGCGTTGCAATAGTGGTTTTTCCGTTTGTACCCGTCACACCAACAAGAGTGAGATTTTGTGAAGGATTTTCGTAAAAATTCGAAGCCATAACACCCAAAGCATCGGCACTATCAGCAACCTGAACATAAGTTACATCTTTCGAGAGATTCTCGGGCAATTCTTCGCAAACTACTGCCAAAGTCCCTTGTTCAACAGCTTTGGCAATAAAATCGTGTCCATCAACAGCCGTTCCACGAGTTGCTACAAACACATCTCCTTTGGTCACTTTGCGCGAATCGAAACAAACGTTTTTCACTTCCACATCCGTAGAAGTATTATTCAACACATTTATGCCATTTAAAATTTCCGAAAGATTCATTTTTTTCACACCTTTTTATTTCAAACTCAAGTAAACAACATCGCCTTTTCGAGGTGATGTCCCCGCCTTTATTGATTGCGAAACCACTCTTCCAGCACCAGAAATATACACTCGAACACCGTTTTTTTCCATCAAATAAACTGCATCCTTTGCTCCCATCCCGATTACGTCAGGAATAACATTTTTTTCAAAACTCAAAGCATCAAATTCTAAACTTATGCTATCCGTATTACTACATTGCACCCAATTCGCTTTTTTGTTTTCGCAAACGAAATCCAACCCTAACTCACTCAACACCGTTTGAGTTTGATGAAAAATTCCTTTTTTCACACAAGGAGATTTTTTTTTCAGTTCACACATTTCGGCAAACTCATTGGGAGATATCCTTACCTTTTGAGCATAAATCTGCTCAGCAATGTTTTTGAAAACAACACCACTTGTTGCTCCTGCCGAATGAGAGTATCCACGATTAGGCACTTTGATAGATACAACGCAAGTATACAAAGGATTATCAGCGGGAAAATAGCCACAAAATGTAAGCAAATGTGCCTCTGGACGATTATTCTTATAACCAATCTGAGCAGTTCCTGTTTTTCCTGCAATTTTTATACTTTTCGATGCTGCAGCCTTACCCGTACCATAATCCACAACACCTTCCAACATCGACCGAACTTTTTGGAGAGTACTTTGAGAACAAATGGACTTATTGATAACTTGCGTAGAAAATTCTTCAAGAACTTCTCCATTTTTTACGATATTTTTTACCAAAAATGGTTGGATAAAACAACCATCGTTGGCAATTGCATTGTAGTAAGCCAACGTGTAAATAGGCGGAATTTGCACTTCGTAGCCAATACTCATCCATGGCAAAGTTGTTCCCGACCAATTCACAGCCGAATCTTTTGGATGTTTTATTTTTGGTGCTTGAAGACCAGGAATTTCGATATCCAACGGTTTGTTCAAGCCAATATCATAAAGAGCATTTACAAATTTTTCTTTACGAGTTTTGTAGTTGTCCTCTATTATTTTTGAAACAACGATGTTGGAAGAATAAGCCAATCCTTGAGCAACAGTAATTTTTCCATAGCCACCTTTATCGTGGTTGTGATCCACCATTTTTCGACCATAAAAGTTATAGACTCCATCTTTGGTATCAACCAACGTATTGGTATCGCAAACACCATCTTCAAGCGCTATCATAAGCGAAAAGATCTTAAATGTAGATCCTGGTTCATAGGCATTTGCCGCCATATTTTCAGAATCGACATACACACCTTTTTCGTCTTTTATAAGATTGGAACACGCTTTAATTTCGCCCGTTTTTACATCCATCAGAACTGCGCAACCTCTTTCAGCATCAATTTTTGTCAGCACGTTGCGCAAAGATTTCTCAGCAATATCTTGCATCCCCATATTTATGGTTGTTGTGATATCCAGACCGTTTTGAGGTTGTTCCACAACGTATTTTATGGATTTATTTCGCCCAGCGAAACGTTGTACAGTGGCTTTACCTGGCCGACCTTGCAACACTTTGTCGTATTTTTTTTCAATACCGCTATAACCTTTCTTATTGCTCGATTGAATATTGCCAATTGTTCGAGAAGCCAAGGAACCAAAAGGTTTTTGCCGACGCAATCGATCTTCAACAACAAGACCTCCTTTTATTTTCCCATAAGAAAAAACAGGGAATTTACTCACCTTCTGAAAATCGAAGTAAGAAATCTCCTTTGAGCACAAAGACAATCGACCTTCTTTTTTTCTATAAGCATCAACAAAAATTTTCCGATATTCCGATTGCGTTTTGTCGTTGAACATCGTAGCAAAACAATAAGCCAAAGAATCCACAGACTTGTAAAACGAATCAGGATTTTGTTGCAAATAAGGCACACGAGCATCCCAATACAACTTATAAGAAGGAATAGAGCTTGCCATCAATCGGCCGTCGCACGAATAGATATTTCCACGCTTTGCAGGTTCGTCGACCTCAAACTCACGATGAATTTTTGAAGCAACTTCATCCCAAGCCTCCTTTTCAACAAACTGAATTACAAAAATTTTGTAGATAACAAAAACAAATAAAAGACAAAGGAGAAGAAAGAACCCCCCAAAAATCTTCATCATATTTCCTTTTTCGTTCTTCATTCTCCACTTTTTTTTATTCGCTTATTTCCACTGCAGGAGCTGTCAGAGGCGACAATTCCAAATTATTTTTCTTTATTTTGTCGTACACTTTCGACTGCTGACTCGCTTGAATCAACAACGAAGAAATAGTCAGATATTGATACTCTCTATCAATAAGTTGCTTTTCCAATCTCGCTATTTCTTCCAACTGTTTTTCACAAACATAATGATTGTCGATATAGAAAAACATCATCAGGATAATCACAATAATGAGAGGGATTTGCTTCTGAAAACGCTTATCTTGAAAGACATTTCCGCTAAATATATTCTTCAAGAAACCAACGCTCTTTTCTCTGCTTTGGTTTTCAGTCTTATTTTTCCAAAACAACCAATTCATCTTATTTTTTCTACAATTTTTCCGCAACACGCAATTTCGCACTTCGTGAGCGAGGATTTCTTTCAACCTCCTCTGCCGACGGCACTATCACTTTATTCGACGTCATTTTGAGCGGAGCAATCACGTTGCCGTAAAAATCTTTCTCTATTTTGCCATCAAAATTGCCCGTTTTCATAAAATTCTTCACCAAGCGATCTTCGAGCGAGTGATAAGAAAGCACCGACAATCGTCCGCCAACCTTCAGCACTTCGGAAGTTTGAGTAAGCATTTGCTTCAAAGCCTCCATTTCCTTATTCACCTCAATTCGCAACGCCTGAAAAACACAAGCCAACTCTTTTTTTGCACGCTCTTTTGCTATCAATTTTTCCGCAACCAAAAGCAAATCTTGCACCATTACAAAAGGTTTTTCTTCACGAGCTCGCACAACGGTTCTTGCCATTTTTTGCGGTTGAGCCAACTCTCCATAAACGCGAAAAATACGAGTCAAATCCTCCTCCGAATACCCATTCAGCACATCGGAAG
>JAGCAG010000002.1 GCA_017652785.1 Paludibacteraceae bacterium
ACTAATAAGGAAACTGCTTATTATGAATGGATAGCATGTAATGCTCAATAATAAAGAAATATTACGTTTTTTATAGTATAAAAAAAATGATTTAAATCAATTTTTAATAAAACAGTTAATGTAAAAAAATTACTGCAAATTTGTATATAATTACCTAAATTAAAATAGAATTAAGTTATGAAAGATTTTGAAGCACTTTTTGCGGAATATAGTTGTGATATAGACGATGAAATAGTAAAAAAAGAGGTAGAAAAAATTATAAATAAACATTATGCTGAAAATGATAATGTTGAGGTTTATAAAAAATGTTTGAACTTAATAGATCTGACTACTTTGAATGGCGACGATACAACCGAAAAAGTGAAAACTATGGTTGAAAAAGTAAATAATTTCAGTAAAAATTATTCGAATATTCCTAATGTTGCTGCCATATGTGTTTATCCTGCTTTGGTTGAAACAGTAAAAGAAAATTTGACGCAAAAATTAGGTATTGCGGCAGTTTCGGCTGGTTTTCCTGCTTCTCAAACATTTATTGAAGTTAAAATTGCGGAAACAGCATTGTCGGTTCAGGCAGGAGCATCGGAAATAGATGTTGTAATTTCTGTTGGGAAATTTTTAGAAAAAAATTATGATGAAGTTTTCGATGAGTTACAAGAAATAAAAGCTGCTTGTGGCGAATCACATTTGAAGGTGATACTAGAAACTGGTGCATTAAAAACGGCTGAAAATATTAAAAAAGCGTCGGTTTTGGCTATGGAAGCAGGCGCTGATTTTATAAAAACATCGACTGGAAAAATTACTGTTTCAGCTACTCTTGAGGCAACATACGTAATGTGTAAAGCCATTAAAGAATGGTACGAAAAAACGGGTGAAAAGGTGGGTTACAAACCAGCAGGCGGAATTTCAACCACCGAAGAAGCTGTGAAACACTATACTATTGTAAAACAAATTTTAGGAAACGATTGGTTGAATAATAATAGTTTCCGTTTTGGTGCAAGTCGGTTAGCTAATAATCTTTTGAGCAGTATTTTAGGTAAAGAAGAAAAGTATTTTTAGTAATGTTTTCTCGTTAAAATAAAAGATGTCTGATTCGTTCAGATATCTTTTTTTTATGTTGTTTATAACAAACACTGCATTTAGAAAATACTATTCTTCCTCCGATTAGCAACTAATCAGTTTTTTGTATCTTTGCGACTTCAAAAAAATATCATCAAAAATGAATAAACAAATTGAACAAATTGCCGAACGAATTCACGGATTACGTGATTCTATGGATTATTCAGTAGAAGAGATGGCAACTATTTGTGAGACAAGTGTTGCTGATTATGAAAAATACGAATCAGGCAAATCAGATATTCCTATGAGTTTTATTTGCCATATTGCCTCTAAGTTTAATATCAACCCTTCAGAACTTATTTCTGGTACTGAAGCTTATATGAATTCTTTCTTTCTTACTCGAAAAGGCAAAGGTGCTTCGGTGGAACGTAGTAAAGCTTATAAATATCAAGCTCTTGCTAATGGTTTTCGCAATGCAAAAGCCGATCCTTTTGAAGTAACAGTAGAACCAAACAACGAGCCAATTCATCTTAATCGCCATGCAGGACAGGAGTTTAATATGATTTTGGAAGGTCAAATGCAACTCCATATAGGTAATTCCGATTTGGTTTTAAACGAAGGCGACAGCATCTATTTTGATGCAACACAACCACATGGAATGAAGGCACTTAACAACCAAAAAGTACGTTTTTTAGCAATTATCGTAGAATAAAAAATAGACAAAAATGTTAGAACGTTTTTTATCAAAAATCGAATTTTCTGATTTACAAGATTTTCAAGAAAACCTCAAAATAAAAGTTCCAGAGAATTTTAACTTTGCTTATGACGTAGTGGACGAGTGGGCAAAAATTGCACCTCAAAAAAATGCACTTTGCTGGTGCAACGACAAAGGGGAACATGCTAATTTTACATTTGACGAAATTCGTCATTACAGTGATATAACTGCCTATTTCTTTCAAAAATTGGGGATTAAAAAGGGCGACAAAGTAATGCTCATTCTCAAACGTCGTTTCGAATTTTGGTACTCTATTTTAGCACTACATAAATTGGGAGCAGTTTGTATTCCTGCAACTCATCTTCTTACAAAAAAAGATATTGTTTATAGGTGCAATGCTGCTGATATAAAAATGATTGTAGCAGCAAACGAACCCGTTATTGTAGAACATATTAATTCAGCAATGGCGTCATCTCCATCAGTAGAAAAATTGGTTTCGGTAGGCGGAGATACACCTGAAGGTTGGTACGATTTTCACGAAGGAATTCGTCGTGCAAAAACTTTTGAACGACCTGAAAATTGCAATACCAATGATGATATTTCTATTCTTTACTTCACATCAGGAACAACAGGTGAGCCAAAAATGGTAATGCACGATTTTACCTATCCACTTGGACACATTGTAACTGCGAAGTATTGGCACAATCTGCACGAAAACAGTCTTCATCTTACGGTTGCCGACACAGGTTGGGGAAAAGCTGTTTGGGGGAAACTTTATGGACAATGGTTTGTTGGAGCTTGCGTTTTTGTGTTCGATCACGAAAAATTTGCAGCAGCCGATATTTTGCAAAAAATTCAAGATTATAAAATCACTTCATTTTGTGCACCGCCTACCATCTATCGTTTTATGATAAAGGAAGATTTGGCAAAATATGACCTTTCTTCATTAGAATATTGCACCACTGCTGGAGAGGCATTAAATCCTGCTGTTTTTGAAACATTTTATCAAGCAACAGGCATTCGCATTATGGAAGGTTTTGGACAAACGGAAACCACAATGACCATCGGAACTTTTCCTTGGATGAAGTCGAAACCAGGTTCGATGGGTGTTCCAAATCCAGCTTACGATATGGATTTAATTACTTCCGATGGTCGAAAGGCTGAAGCTGGTGAGCAAGGCGAAATTGTATTTCATACAGACAAGTGTCGACCTGTAGGACTTTTCAAAGGTTACTATCGCGACGAAGAAAAAACAAACGAAGTTTATTATGATAACATCTATCACACAGGCGATGTGGCTTGGCGCGATGAAGACGGATATTATTGGTTTGTTGGTCGTACTGATGATGTGATAAAAAGTTCGGGTTACCGCATTGGCCCCTTTGAAGTGGAAAGTGCATTGATGACACATGCTGCCGTGGTTGAATGTGCCATCACAGGAGTGCCTGACCCCATCAGAGGTCAAGCAGTAAAAGCAACTATCGTACTAGCAAAAGAATACAAAAATACAGATAAAGAACTTTTGACTAAAGAGTTGCAAAACCACGTGAAACAAACTACGGCTCCTTATAAATATCCACGTGTGGTAGAGTTTGTTGACGAGTTACCAAAAACTATTAGCGGAAAAATAAAACGTAACGAAATTAGAAAAGAAAAGTAATTTATGAGAAGGTATTTTTTCCTTATTTCATTTGTTTGCATTACTACTATTTTGTCTGCACAAAATAAAAAAAATGCAACTTATTTAGATTATATCGAAAAATATGCTGAAATAGCAATGGTAGAGCAAAGCCGGCATAAAATTCCAGCTTGCATTACCTTAGCGCAAGCATTGCTTGAGTCGTCGGCCGGTCAAAGCGAACTATCCATTTCGAGTAATAACCATTTTGGTATCAAATGCCATTCTAATTGGGAAGGAGAACGTGTTTATCACGACGATGACAAAAAAGGTGAATGTTTTAGAAAATATGACAAAGTAATAGACTCTTACGAAGACCATTCGTTGTTTCTTAAACGTGATCGTTACAAACTACTTTTTTCTTACAAAATAACAGATTATAAAGCGTGGGCATATGGACTAAAAGCTGCAGGTTATGCAACTGATCCTCAATATCCCGACAAATTGATAAAAATTATTGAAGATTATGGATTAGCAGCTTATACCGATTCGAAAAAAGTGAAAGAAGCTGCCGAAAAATACGACAAGCAAACCGTAAAAGAAACTAAAACCTCTGTTGTTTCTTCGGAAAAATCAGAAATATCTGATGTAAATAGTGAAGTTGTGGAGTTTGACGCATTGAACATGTACATAATTCACGAAGTGAAGAAAACAAATAATGTTGCTTACATCATTGCCACTTCGACTGACACTTGGACTTCCGTTGCTAAAGAATTCGGGCTAAAAGAGCAAGAACTTCGCAAATTCAACGAATATCCTAAACAAACGCAAATGGCAGAAGGAATGAAAATATATGTGCAAGCAAAAAAGAATAAGGTAAGCAACAAACCTTTTGTTCATACGGTTGATTACAACGAATCGATGCACGACATTGCACAAAAATACGGTGTAAAAATGTTGAGCATTTATAAACTCAACAACAAAGAAAAATGGTCGAAAGTGAAAGTTGGCGAAAAACTAAAACTAAAATAAATGAAACGTTTTTGTGCTGCTTTTGTTCTTGGATTTTTTTTCGTTTCTGCTTTTGCCGTAAGACCTCTCTCGGATCAGGCACAGGTGAGTTTGCTCACTTGTAGTCCTTGCAACGAAGCTATTTATACCAAATTCGGACATACGTCTATTAGGGTTGCCGATTCTGAAAATAATTTTGATATTGTTTTTAACTACGGTGTTTTCAGTTTTTCTCAACCAAGGTTTATTCCTCGCTTCATCAAAGGAGAAACTGATTATGAATTAGGCATTTCCGATACCGATTTTTTTTTAGAAATCTATCGTTTGAGAGGTTCTTTGGTTGAAGAGCAGGTGTTAAATCTTACTCCCGAAGAGAGAGAAAGACTTTGGCAAGCACTGATGGAAAACTACGAACCAGAAAATCGTTATTATCGCTACAATTTTGTTTTTGATAATTGTGCTACACGTCCATATCAAATGATTGAAAGTTGTTGCAGTTCAACGGTTTATTGGGATATTGATAGCATAGAAACTACTTATCGAACACTTTTTGCAGAGAAACTTGGTTATAACACTTGGAGCAATTTTGGGGTGGATATTTTAATAGGAAGTTTGGCAGATAAACCTATTGGTTTGGGTAAAGAAAAATTTTTTCTGCCTAGTTATTTGAAACAATCTGCTCAGAATGCTTACATCGGCGAGGTAGAGAAACGTTCACTCGTAAAAACCAATAAACGATATCCAACCATGAAAGGACAAGAGTCTAAATTGCCGTTTCTCGTTTCTCCAATTGGAGTTTGTTGCTTTATTTTGTTACTTGTTGCATTATTGAGTTTTTATGAATACAAGCGTAATATTCATTTCAAATGGATTGATTCGTTATTGTTTTTCGTTGCTGGTTTTTGCGGAATAATTATTTTTTATTTGATGTTTTTTTCGCAACATCCTTTGGTTGCATACAATTATAATATATTGTGGCTTAACCCTTTATTGATTTTTCTTAGTGTTGTTGTTTGGTGGAAACCTCGTCGATTGTTGCGTATCATGCACTCTTTTAATCTATTGTTCATTGTTGCCACATTTGTACTTTGCGCCACAAAAACACAAGTTTTTCATATTGCTTTCTTGCCTCTAATGACGACTCTTTTTCTACGGTCATTGTTGTATATGTTGGAAAAGAAAAGAGTATAAATTTTGGTAATTATATATCACTTTACAGTAGATAAAAGGTGGTAATTTTTTACTATCTTTTTTTATTTTTTATTAAATTTTTTTTTCACTAAATTTTATTATATTTATATATAATTTAAATAAAGAATAAAGATGGAAAAATTAACAAGAAAACAAGAGGAGGGTGTATATAAATTACTACACCACATCCACGACGAGAAAGTCACCCAACACATTTTAGAGGTATTAGGTAAAGAAAATTGGACAAGAGACATTTTATGTGAGTGTGACTATTTAACAGATGAACAAGAGGATTTATTTGAATCTTTAGGAGGAGGATATACGTGTGAGGAGATGGATGAATTTATAGAGAGTTTGTCTATTAATGAAGAAATTGTTGAAAGATTAAAAGAACAAGGAGTTTCCCATTATCTTTATGAAAATGATGAATATATAGAAGATATTAGAAAAGGTAATATTATTTGTGAGGGTATTGACTTAAATGATATAAAAAAATCGATTTGGGGATAATGGAAGTTATATTTACAAAAAATACTCATAATGATTTCCAAAGACACCGTGATTATTTAAGAAGAACTGGTAAATCCGACGGACATAATTTTCAAAAATACGAGTTGGATGAAATAGGAAAATCTCTAAAGAAAAATATCAAAAATGGTGTAGGTAATCAAAAAGAACATAAGAAATCCATATTCCCAAAGAAGTTTGAATACAATTATGATACTCACAAGATGTATATTGATAAAAAGAGTCATCATGTAGTATTTTATACAATAAAAAAGACTAAAAACGGGGATGTTGTAAAAATCGAAAAATGTATTCATTCCGTAGAACTCAAAAAGGAATTAGACAAAAGAGGAATAAAACCTTTAAAGAGTGGAGATAAATCCCTATTAGATGACCTTGAAACCATATACAAGGAAGATGATATTAATTTAAGGGAAGAAAATGAGGGTAAGAAAGAAGAAGTTATCGACCCAAAGACTGGAAAAAAGACTAAAAAGGTCAAACATACGGGACCAAGAGGAGGACATTATTATATAAATGATAAGGGAGAACATATATATCCAGAGGAATGGAATGAATCATTAAAGAATGTAAAATCATTTATAAAAGAATCTAAAATGGTTTCGTTAATAGATTTTTTGAAGAAAATGGTGGGATAAAAAAAGAGAAGTGGTTATGACACTTCTCTTTTTTACAAGAACCAATTAAGGTGTGAATTAAAATCACTGTAAAGTGATGTATAATTACCTAAATTTTTTTTGAAAAAATCTTATATTGTTTTTTTTGAGCAATTTAGACAAAAAAAAAGAAAAAAAACTACGCAATTAAAATTTAATCTATATATTTGCAACCGCAAAAAAATAAGACAAATATTAATTTAATCTTTTAAAAATTAGAAAGATGACAAAAGCAGAAATTGTAAATCAGATTTCAGAAAGCACAAACATTGATAAACTTTCGGTGCTCCAAACAGTGGAAGCATTTATGGAAGTAGTTAAAGAATCGTTAGCAAAAGGAGAAGATGTTTATCTTCGTGGTTTTGGAAGTTTTATTGTTAAACAAAGAGCTGAAAAAACAGCGCGTAATATTTCGAAACAAACATCGATTATTATTCCAGCTCATAAAATTCCAGCATTCAAACCTGCTAAAGTATTCGTAGAAGCTGTAAAAGAAAACGTAAAATAACTTTTAAATTAGTAAAACTATGCCAAGCGGTAAAAAAAGAAAAAGACATAAAATGTCGACGCACAAGCGTAAAAAAAGATTGAGAAAGGATAGACATAAAAAGAAAAAATAGTCGTTCTTTGATCTGAATTTAAAAAAACAAACTTAAAAGGCATAATTTTTTGAACTTTGGGTTTGTTTTTTTTGTAAACAAGCAAAAATAGAATAGTTGAAGAAAGAGATTGTCATAGATGTTCAGTCGTCGGAAATAGCAATAGCTTTGCTACAAGACGAACGAGTGGTGGAATTTACTCGAGAAGAGAGTAAAAATTCTTGCCTTGTTGGTAATGTCTATGTGGGAACAGTCCGAAAAATCATGCCAGGATTGAATGCTGCTTTTGTTGACATTGGAGGCGAAAAAGAGGCGTTCTTACATGTTTTGGATTTAGGATCAAACTTTCATATTATCAATGCTTTTTTGAATCAGATTCTTGACAATCGCAAAAAAGTACCATCGCTTTCTGCCCTTAAAGCATTAGACTTGACTCCTGTTGACAAAAATGCTAACATCGCTGATGCGCTAAAAAATGGTCAGCGTGTGTTGGTTCAAGTCATCAAAGAACCTATTTCAACAAAAGGGGCAAGAGTAACGTGCGAAATATCGTTAGCTGGACGCAATTTGGTGATGATACCTTACTTCAACAAAATAACTGTTTCGCAAAAAATAGAATCTAAAGAAGAACGTTTACGTCTTCGTCGTTTGGTTCAAAGTATTAAGGTTGATGATAGTGGAATTATCATTCGTACTGTTGCCGAGGGAAAAAAAGTTGCGGCTTTGGACAAAGAACTAAAAGTACTAACCAAACGTTGGGAAACTGCTATTCAGAATATTCAGAAATTGCAAGGCAATGGGTTGGTTTTGGAAGAAGTTAACCGCATAGAAACGATCTTGAGAGACGTTCTATCACCCGATTTTGAAAACATTTATGTCAACAACGAAAATGTTTACAATGAGATTTGCGACTATGTTACACTGATAGCTCCCGATTGTAGAGGAGCGGTAAAACTCTACGATGGTGAGTTGCCTATTTTTGATCATTTTGCAATCACTAAACAAATAAAATCGCTTTTTGGTCGAACAGTATCATTTAAGCGAGGAGCTTATCTAATTATAGAGAAAACCGAAGCCATGACGGTGATTGATGTGAATAGTGGTAATCGCTCCCGCTCATCAGAAGGTCAAGAAGAAAATGCTTTGGCTGTAAACTTAGCTGCTGCTGAAGAGATTGCACATCAAATCCGTTTGCGTGATATTGGAGGAATAATAGTAATTGACTTCATTGATTTGATGGTTGCAGAAAATCGTCAGTTGCTACTGGACCGAATGGTAGAACTGATGCAAGATGATCGGGCAAGACACAATATCTTGCCTTTGAGCAAGTTCTGTTTGATGCAAATCACTCGTCATAGGGTTCGACCTGCAATTTCTGTTGATGTAGAAGAGACTTGTCCTACTTGTTTTGGCAAAGGGAAAGCAATGCCTTCAATTCTTTTTACAGATCAATTGGAAGAAAAAATAGAGTATTGGTCACAAGAAAAAAAAGAAAGAAAACTCGTCATCCAAGTTCATCCTTATATTGCCGCATACATTAATCAAGGATTTTTTTCTTTACGCAGAAAATGGAGTTTTCGTTACAAAGTGAACATCAAAATTCAGCCTATACAGTCATTGGGATTTCTTCAATATCAAATCTTGAACAAAAAGAAAGAAGTGCTTAAAATCGACGAATGAATCAGAAAAAAGAGATGAAGCATACGCCTTTGATGAAACAATTCTACGACATTAAGGCGAAACATCCCGAAGCGGTTCTTTTATTTCGGGTGGGCGACTTCTACGAAATGTATGGCGACGATGCTCCGAAAGGTGCAGAGATTTTAGGGATTACTCTTACTTGCCGAGGTCGGGGTTCGGAAAACGAAGTAGAAATGGCTGGTTTTCCTCACCATGCACTTGACACCTATTTACCAAAACTAGTCAGAGCAGGTTTGCGAGTTGCTATTTGCGACCAACTTGAAGACCCAAAAACTACAAAAACACTCGTTAAAAGAGGTATTACAGAACTTGTTACTCCTGGGGTTTCTATCAATGATAATATTCTTAACAACAAGGAAAATAACTTTCTTGCAGCTGTTCACTTCAACAAAAACATTGTTGGAGTAGCTTTTTTGGATATTTCTACAGGAGAATTTTTAGTTGGTGAGGGCACTGCCGATTATATAGAAAAACTTTTGCAAAACTTTATGCCAAAAGAAGTTCTTTACGAACGAACAAACAGAAGAAAGTTTGTGGAATGCTTTGGAGATAAGTTTTTTACTTTTGAGCAAGAGGATTGGGTTTATACCTCCGATGCTGCTCATGATCGATTGTTAAAACAATTTGAAACTAACAGTCTGAAAGGATTCGGAATGTCGAATCTAACCACAGCGATTGTTGCGGCAGGTGCAGTGCTTTATTATATGGACACCACTCATCACGAACACTTAAAACACATTACTCAAATCGCTCGTATAGAGGAAGATAAGTTTGTTTGGTTGGATCGCTTTACTGTCCGAAATTTAGAATTATATGCAGGATCAGAAGAGTCGTCGCATACATTGGTTGGTGTATTAGACAAAACCATTACACCAATGGGAGGACGATTGCTACGACGTTGGTTAGCATTGCCTTTGAAAAATGTCAAACAGATAGAAGAACGTCATCATGTTGTAGAATATTTTTTCCGAAATCCACAAGAGAAAGAGTTTTTTACGCAGCAATTTTCGATGGTGGGTGATATGGAACGTCTACTATCAAAGGTTGCCGTTGGTCGAATCTCTCCACGTGAAGTATGGCAACTTCGTACTGCAATGAAAGCTATTGAACCAATTAAACAACTCTGTTTAAGTTCTACCGACGAGGTAATACGTTCTTTTGGCGAGCGTCTATACGATTGCATTTCTATACGTGAAAAAATAGAAAAACTGCTCAACGAAAATCCTCCGATAATGCTCAACAAAGGGAACATTATTTGTTCTGGAGTAGATGAAGAGTTAGACGAATTGCGGCGGATTGCTTATTCGGGAAAAGATTATTTGTTACAGATACAGCAACGCGAATCGGAAGCAACGGAAATACCAAGCTTAAAAATTAGTTACAACAATGTTTTTGGGTATTATATCGAAGTGCGCAATGTTCACAAAGATAAAGTTCCTGCTACGTGGATTCGCAAACAAACGCTTACTCAAGCGGAACGTTACATCACTCAAGAATTGAAAGATTATGAAGAAAAGATTCTTGGAGCCGAAGAAAAAATTTCTATAATCGAAAATCGTATTTTCAACGATTTAATCGCTGATATTTCCAACTACATTTCGTTTATTCAACTGAATTGTAATCTTGTTGCCCAAATAGATGTATTGTTATCTTTTACAAAGGTGTCGGAAGAGAATCGTTATGTTCGCCCCGTAGTTAATCAAGGCGATGCCATATCTATTACTAAAGGGCGTCATCCCGTCATCGAAAAACAACTTCCCATAGGAGAAGAGTACATTCCTAACGACGTATATTTGGATAGAGAGAAACAGCAAATAATCATCATAACGGGACCAAATATGGCGGGTAAATCGGCTCTTTTGCGTCAAACTGCATTAATTGTGTTGATGACGCAAATAGGGTGTTTTGTTCCTGCAGAATCGGCACAAATAGGTGTAGTAGATAAAATTTTTACTCGAGTAGGAGCTTCGGATAATATCTCAATGGGAGAATCTACTTTTATGGTAGAAATGAACGAAGCTGCAAGTATCTTGAACAACATTTCAGAACGCAGTTTGATTCTTTTTGACGAACTTGGTCGTGGAACAAGTACCTATGATGGTATATCAATTGCTTGGGCAATAGTAGAATATATTCACGAGCACAATAACATAAAAGCAAAAACACTCTTTGCTACGCACTATCACGAATTGAACGAGATGGAGAAAACTTTTGCACGAATTAAAAATTATCATATTGCTGTAAAAGAAGTTGATAAGCAAGTTGTTTTTCTTCGACGATTGGATCGTGGAGGTAGCGAACATAGTTTTGGTATCCATGTTGCGAAAATGGCAGGAATGCCAAGAAGTGTGGTGAAACGTGCAGATGAAATTTTGCAACAATTGGAAGATGCTAATCGAAATTCAGGTAATGATGTGGTTTCCAAACCAACAAAAAAAATGGCGACAGAGAGAGAAGGTTTTCAGTTAAGTTTTTTTCAGCTCGACGATCCCGTTTTAGAAGCAATTCGTGATGAAATAAAAAATACAGATATTAACAACCTAACTCCAATAGAAGCATTGAACAAACTAAATGAGATAAAACGTATAATTACAGGAAAACAAAAATGAGCCGAAAATTTTATATAGAAACTTATGGTTGTCAGATGAATGTTGCCGATAGCGAAGTTGTGGCATCGGTACTGAATATGGATGGTTTTGAAATAACCAATCAGGTTGCTGATGCCGATTTGATTCTTGTAAATACTTGTTCCATTCGCGATAATGCCGAGCAGAAAATCATCTCACGTTTGCAGTTTTTCAACTCTTTAAGAAAGAGAAACAAGTTGCTTGTTGTAGGTGTGATTGGTTGCATGGCAGAACGTGTCAAAGAAGATTTGATTCAGAACTATGGTGTTGATTTGGTTGCTGGTCCGGATTCCTATTTAGACCTACCAAATTTGATTGGAGCAATAGAAAAAGGCGAAAAGGCAGTAAACGTAGAACTTTCTACTACCGAAACTTACAAAGATGTCATTCCACTTCGTATCGGAAAATCCATTTCTGGATTTGTTTCCATTATGCGTGGTTGCAACAACTTTTGTTCTTATTGCATTGTTCCTTATACTCGAGGAAGAGAAAGAAGTCGGCAAGTACAAAGTATTTTGAACGAAGTTGCTGATTTGCAAAACAAAGGTTACAAAGAGGTTACTCTTTTAGGACAAAATGTTAATTCATATTGTTACAAAGATGAACGTGGCGCAGATGTTGATTTTTCGCAATTACTCGAAATGGTTGCAAAAACATTCCCAAAAATGCGAATCCGTTTTACTACGTCGCACCCAAAAGATATGTCGGACAAAACACTTGAAACAATTGCCAAGTACAACAACCTTTGTAAGTTTATTCATCTCCCGGTTCAATCAGGAAGTAGTCGGATATTAAAACTAATGAATAGAAAATATACTCGCGAATGGTATTTGGAAAGAATCGCAGCTATTCGTCGTATTCTCCCCGAAGCAGCTATCAGCACCGATGTTTTTTGTGGTTTCCATAGCGAAACAGAAGAAGATCATCAAGAAACGTTGAGTTTGATGAGCGAAGTTTGCTTTGACTCAGCCTTTATGTTCAAATATTCCGAGCGACCAGGAACATTTGCTTCTAAAAATTTGCCAGATGATATTTCGGAAGAAATAAAACTTAGACGTTTGAATGAAATTATGCAACTTCAAGGAAATTGCTCATTGAAACGAAATCAAATGGATATAGGAAAAACATTTGAAGTTTTAATTGAAGGCACTTCCAAACGCTCAAAAGAGCAATTCTGTGGGCGAACATCGCAAAATAAAATGGTGGTTTTCCCTCGTTCGGAAAACAAAGTTGGCGACCTTGTTTTTGTAAAAATTACTGATGCTTCTTCTGCAACTTTGTTTGGAGAAAAAATTTTATCATAAAAAACAATAGCACTTTTGTTGAGTTTTGTAAAAACTTTTTTCAAACGAAAACTGAACTTGGCAAAAAAACATTATTTTTACACTTTAATTAAGAGTAGTTCAATCAAATAAAATTATGACGACAAAAAATTATTGCATCATAATGGCAGGAGGCATAGGAAGTCGTTTTTGGCCTTTTAGTCGTGAAGAAAAACCTAAACAATTTCTCGACTTTTTTGGAACGGGACGTTCTTTGTTGCAGATGACTTTTGATCGTTTGTTAAAGATAGTTTCCGCTGAAAACATCATTATTGTAACAAGTATAAATTATAAAAAGCTCGTTCTGAATCAACTTCCGCTTATAAAACCCGCTCAGGTTTTGACAGAACCTATGCGTCGTAATACGGCGCCTTGTATCGCATATGCTTCAAACAAGATTAAATCGATTTGCGATGATGCAAACATTTTGGTTGTTCCTGCCGATCAGTTGGTTCTAAAAGAAGACGAATTTGTAAAAACCATAAAAGCGGGTTTCGATTTTGTAAGTAAAAATGATTGTTTACTCACTCTTGGAATGTCGCCAACTCGTCCAGAAACAGCTTATGGTTATATTCAAGTTGAGGATGATGGGAAAAATCCTGGAAAGGTAAAAACCTTTACTGAAAAACCTAATTCGGAGTTGGCAAAAATATTTTTTGAAAGTGGGGAATTTTATTGGAATTCGGGGATGTTTTTGTGGAATGTAAATAGCATTTTGAAAGCATTCGATAGTTTCCTTCCTGAAATTGCATATAAATTCAAGAATGCTAAAGATTTCTATAATACAGCCAAAGAACAAGAGTATATCAATGAAATTTATCCTACTTGTCAAAACATCTCCATTGATTATGGGATTATGGAAAAGGCTGATAATGTTTATGTCATCACTGCTGATTTTGGATGGTCCGATTGTGGAACTTGGGCAGCTTTGCACGAATATTCTTCAAAGGATGCAAACGGAAATGCTTTGCTCGGTGGAGAAGCTCAATTTTATGATTGCAAAAACAACATTGTGGCACTCAACGACGCAAAAATGGCTGTAATACAAGGGTTGGAAAATTATGTAATAGCAGAGTCGAACGGAGTATTGATGATTTGTCCAAAAGACGATGAACAAAAAATGCGTCAGTACGTCAATGACATCAACGTACGTTTCAACGGAGAATTTAACTAAGGAGGAAAAAGAAAATGGCTTTCAAATTTGTTTTTTTGCGTACACCTAAACCTAGACAATTTTATCACAAACCTATCTATTGGGACCCTGAAAAAGAGGAAAGGGAAGAGGCTATTGCTGCTGCAAAAAAAAATGCAGGAATCAAAGATGAAAACGAACCATTCAAAACAAGTATCAAGCGAGGTTCTTTTCGGAAAAATCGTTTTGACCAACCTGAAAATATTGATCACAACGACGAAATACGTAAAGCTCGTCGTTTGTCAAATATCCGTTTTGCCATTATTGCAATTATTCTTTTCATCATTGCCATTGTTTTTTATTGTACCAGTAGCGATTTTCTGAATTTGTAAAAAAATGAGCGACGTTATACACTTGCTTCCAGATTCTATTGCCAATCAAATCGCTGCAGGAGAAGTTATTCAACGTCCCGCTTCGGTAGTGAAGGAATTGGTGGAGAATGCCATTGATGCTGAAGCAACAAAAATTCAAATTATTATAAAAGATGCTGGTCGTACTTCCATTCAAGTTATTGACAATGGTAAAGGAATGTCAGAAACTGATGCTCGGATGGCTTTTGAACGCCATGCAACATCAAAAATAAAAACAGCATCGGACTTGTTCAATTTACGAACAATGGGTTTTAGAGGAGAAGCATTGCCTTCTATTGCATCTATTTCGCATGTTGAACTGAAAACTCGTCAAGCTGAAAAAGATACTGGCGTTTTACTTGAGTTGCAAGGCGAGGTTGTTCGTCAGGAGGTTGTTTCTTGTCCAAAAGGAACTTCTTTTATGGTTAAGAATTTGTTTTACAACGTTCCTGCTCGCCGCAAATTTTTGAAGTCTAACAACACAGAGTCTCGTCATATTCTGAACGAAGTAAATAGAGTTGCGCTTGCTCATCCGCAAATAGCGTTTACTTTTATTCATGGAGAAACGGAGATATACAATCTGCCTGAAAGCAACTTAAAACAACGTATTGTGAACATCTTTGGAAAAAAAATAAATCAGCAACTACTCCCAATAGAAGTTCACACAAGTTTGGCAAATATCTATGGATTTGTAGGAAAAGCTGAATTTGCTTCAAAAACGAATCCTCAATATTTTTTTGTTAACAACAGGTTTATGCGTCATCCGTATTTTCATAAAGCAGTTTCAATGGCTTACGAACGGATGCTAAAAAACGATGAGTTGCCAAGTTACTTTATTTATTTTGATGTAAATCCAGCAAACATTGACATCAATGTACATCCAACCAAAACAGAGATAAAATTTGAGAATGAAAAGGATATTTGGCAAATTTTGATGGTTGCTATCAAAGAATCGTTAGGAAAGTTCAATGTTGTTCCTTCGATTGACTTTGATACCGAAGGTGCTATTGAAATTCCAATTTCAAACAGTAAAAGTGTTCCGTCTTATCCTAAAGTAACGTTCGATGATTCGTATTCTCCATTCCCGAAAGTGCAAAAAACTTCGAATAATTGGGATATTTTGTATCAAACGTTAGAAAAAGAAAAACCGTATTCTGTTGCTAATGAAGAACAAAAATCATTTGTTGAATTTTCTGACCAGCAAGAAAATCAATTGTTTGAGACGACTCAAAACGAATCCAAAATCTTGGTTCACAAGAATAAGTATATTTTACTAAATGTCAAATCGGGATTGATGATTATTCATTCCGAGCGAGCACATCAGCAAATTTTATATGAAAAATTCTTAAATCAATTTTCTTCTCAAAAATTAGTTTCTCAGCAACTACTTTTTCCAGAAATTATTGAGTTGACAGCCGAAGAAAGCATCATTTTCGATGAGATAAAAGAACATTTGCAAAATTTGGGGTTTTGCTTTGCTGATTTTGGAAAGCAAATGTATTCAATTAATGGCATTCCTGCCGAGATTTCTAATCAAGGAAATATTGTAAATGTTATAAAAGACTTGATTTTTTATGCCAAAGAAACTGGAGTTGATTTGTCAGAAAAACTTAACGAACGTCTGGCCCTTTCTTTGGCCAAATCTTCTTCAAACATCTCAACTCCGTTGTCTGAAGCCGTTTGTTCCGATTTAATTGATAAAATTTTTGCTTGTCGACAACACAAGCAAACCTCCGACGGAAAAACTATTATTACAATTGTCGATGATATAGAGCAGAAGTTCTATTGAAAACTTATGAAGAAAAATTGAGCGGTAGGCGAGACTCGAACTCGTGACCCTCAGCTTGGGAAGCTGATGCTCTACCAACTGAGCTACTACCGCCGAAATCGCCGCAAATTTATGTTTTTTCTTTAAATATAAAAGAGAAAACTTGCATAAAAAATGTAAGTCCCTAACAATAAATAGGTATGCATGCTCACTGCTGTTTTTTTTACTACTTTTGCAGGTGCAATGCGAATAAGGAGTCTTCTTATATTATTGATGTTTTTACAAGTGCAGATGTTTGCACAAAGTAGTTCGTATTCTTCCGAAGAAGGATATGAAGAAGATTTTTCAGGAAAAAGAAAAAAGGAAGATTCTTCAAACAAAAAAAAACGTATTCCTTCGGAAGTTCGGGCATGGCAACTTACCAATTCTTACCTAATGCAAACCGATTCAGTGATTGTTGACACTCTTATTACTAATTATCAGGACAACAATCCTATGGACAAATACAGTTTTTTTAACTCCTACAACGGAAGTATGGCATCTGTATTGCTCCCCAAAATCTACTTTGATAGGAAAAGTGTTCATACCGATTACCTTTTTTCTCAAGGTTACGACGCATATGTAATATCACCTGAAAAATTGAGTTTTTATAACACAAAAACACCTTATGCTCATTTGGCTTACCGCACAGGAGGAGAAAGTTATCACGAAGAAGATTACTTACGTGCGCTATTTACTCTAAATGCGAATAAACGCCTTAATTTTGGAGGATTTGCAGATTTTATTTATGCTAGAGGGACTTATTCCAATCAATCAGGAAAGGCATTAAATTTAGGTTTTTGGGGAAGTTATCTTGGACGTAATTATGTTGCTTACGGAGCCTTTCTTTTCAACCGTTTTGATAATGCAGAAAATGGAGGGATTACAGATAGTCGGTTCATTTCTAATCCTCAATCGATGAGTGCAGTAGGAGTAAATCCAAGTGATATTCCAGTGAATTTACAAAACGCTTTTTCGCGTTATCGCAACGACATCTATTTCTACTCACACAAATACCGTATAGGAAAAGATGTAGAATATCAGATAACAGAAGATTCTGTAGGATACAACTTTGTGCCTATGATGAGTTTTTTGCATACCATTAAGGTAGAACATGCTCGTCGACGATATTTGGAAAAAGAAACTACCAATGCCTCTTTTTACGAAAATAATTACATCAGCAACGAGTTTACCAATGACACTTCGGCATACGTTTCGATGAAGAACCTTCTTGGTATAACGCTCGAGGAAGCATTCAACAAAAAGATGCGTTTTGGGCTTACAGCATACGTTCAACACGAATTGCAAAAACACGAATATTATGTAGATACCTTGAGAAATAGAATTTACGATAACAATTTAAAAGTAGGGGGTTCTATTTTCAAAAACGAAGGCTCTATTTTTAAGTACAATGTAACAGGAGATGTAACCATTGTTGGTGATCGAATTGGCGATTTTAACATTGATGGAAAATTTGGAACAGTATTCAATATTACAGACTCATTACCAATGAGTATTTCTGCTTTTGCATGGCTCAATAATGCTAAACCAACCTACTTTCTGCGCGACTATATTTCCAACCACTATTATTGGCGAAACGAATTCAAAAGTAGTTTTAGAGTGAGAGCAGGAGGCGAAATTTCAATACCTTACAAGTATGTTGATTTCAGTACTCGAGTACAATTTGAAAACATTACAAATCTTATTTATTTTGACTCGTTGGCAATGCCTATGCAGAACACAGGAAAAAATGTTCAGGTGTTGAGTGTAGATGCAGGATTGGGTTTTCATGCCTGGAAATTACATCTGGAAAACAGAATTGTTTATCAAATGACTAGCGACAAAAAAGCTCTTCCTCTTCCCGATATTGCTTTGATGAGTAACTTTTATTTTAAAGCTGTTGCATTTAAAGTTTTGACGATTCAACTTGGAGCGAAGTTGCTTTATCATACATCTTATTATGCGCCTTCGTATATGCCGGCAACGGGACAATTCTACAATCAAACGTCGACTCTTATTGGTAATTATCCTTATTTAAATGCATACATCAACTTCTACTTAAAAAAAGTACGTTTTTATGTTCAGGTATATAATCTTCTTTCTGGTTTAGCTGATCAAAAAGAAAATTTTACATATTTCTCAATGCCTAACTATCCGACCGATCCTCTTTCGTTCAGATTTGGGCTTTCTTGGTCTTTCTACGATTAAAAAATTAAAAAAATATGCCACTAAATTTACCAGCAAATATCCCAGCAATTGATTTGTTAAAAAAAGAGAACATTTTTGTGATGAACTCCAATAGAGCTTCGGAGCAAGATATTCGTCCATTGAAAGTAGTAATACTGAATCTAATGCCGATAAAAATTACTACAGAAACGGATTTGATCCGACTACTTTCAAACACTCCTTTGCAAATCGAAATTGATTTTATGAAGTTACAAAGTCATACATCGAAGAATACTCCTATTGAGCACTTAAAGGCATTTTACAAACCTTTTGATGAGATTGCAAAAAGTAACTACGATGGAATGATTATTACCGGTGCTCCTGTAGAGCAAATGGAATTTGAGCAAGTAAATTATTGGGAAGAACTAACCTCAATTTTTGATTGGGCAAAAAAACATGTAACTTCTACGCTTTTTATTTGTTGGGCTGCACAAGCAGGATTATATCATCATTATAATATCCCAAAATATGCGCTGAAAGAAAAACTTTTTGGAGTTTTTTCTCATCAATCACTACAACCACAAAACCCTATTTTTAGAGGATTCGATGATGTTTTCTACGTTCCACATAGTAGATACACAGAAATAAAAAAGGAAGATATTTGCAAAAATCCAGATTTAAAAATTTTGTCGGAATCAGACGAAGCTGGCATACATATGGTAATGGCACGTAATGGTCGTGAGTTTTTCATTACGGGACATTCGGAATACTCCCCGAATACTCTTGGTGATGAGTACCGACGAGATTTGAAAAAAGGACTTCAAATAGCAATACCTAAAAATTACTTTATAGATAATGACCCAAACAAAAAACCTTTGGTTACCTGGAGAGGACATGCAAATCTGCTTTTCTCTAATTGGTTAAACTATTTTGTTTATCAAGAAACACCGTACAACATAGAAGACATTCACGAATAATCAAAAGGAGAATAAAGAAATGATGACAATTGCAGTTGCTGGAACTGGATATGTAGGTTTGTCGATAGCTACACTTTTGGCACAACACAATCGTGTTATTGCTGTGGATGTTATTGCAGAAAGAGTAGAAAAAATAAATCAACGTATTTCTCCTATTCAGGATGAGTACATAGAAAAATTCTTTGCAGAAAAAAACTTGAATCTTGTAGCTACGCTTGATGCCGAAGAGGCTTATAAAGCTGCAGATTTCGTGATTGTTGCAACTCCAACAAACTACGATTCGGTGAAGGATTTTTTTGACACTTCTTCTGTCGAAAGTGTTATAAAACAAGTAATGGCATGTAATAAAGAAGCTATTATTGTGATAAAATCTACAGTTCCTGTTGGTTTTACAGAAAGTATTTCCGAAAAATTAACCACACAAAACTTACTTTTTTCGCCTGAGTTTTTGAGAGAAAGCAAAGCATTGTACGACAACTTGTTCCCATCACGAATTATTGTTGGCTACAATACACAAAACACCAAACAAGAAAAAGCAGCAAAACAGTTTGCTGAACTTTTGCAGCAAGGTGCAGAAAAAGAACAAATCGAGACACTTTTTATGGGAAATACAGAAGCAGAAGCGGTTAAACTCTTTGCAAATACCTATTTGGCTTTACGCGTCAGTTATTTTAACGAACTTGATACCTATGCCGAAATAAAAGGATTGGATTCTCAAAAAATTATAGAAGGAGTTTGTTTGGATCCTCGTATTGGCACACACTACAACAATCCATCTTTTGGTTATGGTGGTTATTGTTTGCCAAAAGACACAAAACAATTACTCGCAAATTACAAAGATGTTCCCGAAAATCTAATTCATGCAATTGTGGATAGCAACCGAACACGTAAAGATTTTATTGCCGATCGTGTGTTAGCAAAAGCGGGTTATTATGACTATTTTCATCGTGGAG
Source organism: Paludibacteraceae bacterium (assembly GCA_017652785.1). Classification (GTDB taxonomy): domain Bacteria; phylum Bacteroidota; class Bacteroidia; order Bacteroidales; family Paludibacteraceae; genus RGIG9608. The sequence goes on from JAGCAG010000002.1 coordinate 20,470, forward strand.
ATTTTTCTGCTCAAAAAGAAAAACAGTGCATAATAGGAGTTTATCGTTTAACAATGAAATCGAATAGCGACAATTTCCGACAAAGTTCGATACAAGGCGTAATGAAACGCATAAAAGCGAAAGGTGCCCAGGTTATTATTTACGAACCTACACTTAAAAACGGAACTACTTTTTTTGGCAGTTTGGTTGTTAACGATTTGGAAGTATTCAAAAAACAAAGCCAAGCTATCATAGCCAACCGTTACGATGAATGCTTGAATGATGTTCGGGAAAAAATCTATACAAGAGATATTTTCCGCCGAGACTAAAAAATTCTTTTTCTATCTGAAAAACTCATATTTAAAGAATAATTCGCCAAATGTTTTTCTATTAAAAGTTTTTTTGTACTTTTGCGCGATTTTTATTCAGAATACTTGTAAAGTATGAAAAGTGCATTTGAAGTTTTTCTGAAGGATATAACAACCGATCCAAAACAATATAGTTTTGTGTTGACTGATGGATTTTTTGCTGAAAAGGAAAATTCAGAAATTCAGGGTGGAAATGTAGAAGTTTTGGTTGTAGCTCAAAAAAAAGCGGAGGCATTTGAGTTTTATTTTGAAATAGATGGATTTGTTCAAGTCGTTTGTGACCGATGTTTAGAAACAATGGATTTGCTTGTATCTGCGTCGGATTCCATTATAGTAAAACAAGGAGAACAAACTGACGAAGACGTTGTTTTTATTTCACCAATTGATGAAACTTTCGATTTGGAATGGGTGTTATATGAAACAGTAGCATTGCAAATCCCCATTCAGCATTTTCATAAAGAAGGCGAATGCGATGAGGAAATGATGAAAAAACTAAATGCTTGTTCTGCAACAAAGTTTACTGAAGAAGAAAACAAAACAACCGATCCCCGATGGGAGAAGTTAAAAGATATATTAAATAACAATTAAAAGTTTAATTAAAGATGGCACATCCTAAGAGAAAACACTCGAAACAGAGAACAGCCAAAAGAAGAACTCACGACAAAGCTGTAGCTCCTACACTTGCCGTTTGTCCAAACTGTGGTGCCGTACATATTTACCATACAGTATGTGGTGAATGTGGTTACTACAGAGGAAAATTGGCTATTGAAAAATTAGCAAATGCTTAACTTTCGAGTAAAAAAGAGAACGAAGAAATCACCTTTAAAGGTGATTTCTTTTTTTATGACAATCCACAATACTTTACTCCTCTATTTTTTCTCTTACTCATAACTAATCATTACCTTTGCACACATCTTAAATCCTTACCTAAAATGAAAAGAGATAATCAAATTTTTGAAATTATTGGACGTGAAAAAGAACGTCAAATGAAAGGAATTGAACTTATTGCTTCTGAAAATTTTGTAAGCGAACAAGTACTTGAAGCAATGGGATCAGTACTAACAAATAAATATGCTGAAGGTTATCCTGGTCGTCGCTATTATGGTGGTTGCGAAGTCGTTGATAAAAGTGAACAAATTGCTATCGACCGTGTGAAAGAACTCTTTGGAGCTGCTTGGGCAAACGTACAACCACACTCTGGCGCACAGGCCAATATGGCTGTGTTTATGGCATGTTTAGCTCCTGGTGACAAATTTTTAGGATTAAATCTTAGCCATGGAGGACACCTTTCTCATGGTTCTCCAGTTAACTTTTCTGGATTACACTTTCAGGCTTTGGAATATAACGTGAAAGAGAGTGATGGACGTGTTGATTACGAACAACTCGAAACTATTGCTCGGACAGAAAAACCAAAACTCATTATTGCTGGTGCTTCTGCTTATAGTCGTGAATGGGATTATGCAAGAATTCGTCGTGTTGCCGATGAAATTGGTGCTATCTTTATGGTAGACATGGCGCACCCAGCAGGATTAATTGCGGCAGGATTGTTGGAAAATCCAGTAAAATACGCGCACATCGTTACATCTACAACCCACAAAACTTTGCGTGGTCCACGTGGAGGTATCATTCTTATGGGTGAAGATTTTCCTAATCCTTGGGGA
>JAGCAG010000012.1 GCA_017652785.1 Paludibacteraceae bacterium
AAACTATTACTTTACGGGTTGGAACGACTCTGATAGTAAGGAACTAACTCGTACGGTACAAGTGAACTCTGATACTACAATTACGGCTATTTTCTCAAAAAAACCTTACCTAACAACAAAGCCCAACAATAGCGATTATGGTACGGTAACTGGCTCTGGACTTTACGAAGTAGGTACGAAAGTTACCATTACCGCCACGCCAAAAGAAAACTATTACTTTACGGGTTGGAACGACTCTGATAGTAAGGAACTAACTCGTACGGTACAAGTGAACTCTGATACTACAATTACGGCTATTTTCTCAAAAAAACCTTACCTGACAGCAAAACCCAACAACAGCGACTATGGTACAGTAACTGGCTCAGGATATTACGAAGTAGGAAGTGTGGTGACAATTACTGCAACCCCAAATAGTGGATATAGTTTTGTACAATGGAGCGATGGTAATACGGAAAATCCTCGTTTAATTGAGTTAAACACTAATAAGACTTTTACCGCTATTTTTAGAAAAGAAATTCCTACTACTGGTATTGAGAATGGATATGAGTGGATTGATCTTGGTTTGCCAAGTGGACTAAAATGGGCAACATGTAATGTGGGGGCTTCTAATCCAGAGGAATATGGGAACTACTATTCTTTTAGATTTTATGATAGTTATGAATTTGTTGATGTTGCGACTAAGAATATGGGTGGGAAATGGAGAATGCCAACGGCTTCTGAAGTACAAGAATTAATAAATAATTGTACTGAAATTTGGACAACTAAAAACGGAATAAATGGCGTAGAATTAAAAGGACTTAATAACAATTCGATTTTTTTACCAGCAGCAGGTCTTTATATTTACTCTTCTTATACCTATACTTTGAAATACAAAGGTGAAGTTGGTTATTATTGGTCAAGCACTTCGAAATATTATGATTCTGCTGATTTGTATGGATTTTACTTTAAATCTGCGAATATTACTTTAAACGAGGAAAATAGAAATTATCAAAAAACTGTTCGTGCGGTATGTCCTTAAGAACCTCATATTTATATCCTTTTCTTACATTTTTCTGAGAGCAGAGAAGAAACAAGAAACTCACCTCTTTATAGGTGCGTTTTTTTGTTCGGGGTAAGATTTATATAAAACTATCAAAAAAAGTTTTTTCAAAAAAATCTTAAGAAAGCATCTCTACAACACGTTTCAGTGCATCAATAAAAACGTCAATTTCCGCTGTTGTGTTGTAAACGGCAAACGACACACGCACAGTGCCCACAATGCCCAAACTATCCATCAAAGGCTGAGCGCAATGGTGCCCCGTTCTGACGGCAATACCCAACTTATCGAGCAACATACCAACATCGTAAGGGTGAATGTCGCCAACAAGGAAAGAAATCACTCCCGATTTACATTCGGAAGTTCCAATAATCTTCATGCCACGGATCTCCTTCAGTCGTTCTGTAGCATAAGCAAGCAAGGTCTGCTCGTGACGGCGAACGTTCTCCAACCCGAGGTTTGTCAAGTAACCAAGTGCCGTAGCAAGCGCAGTAGAGCCGACATAATCGGGCGTACCTGCTTCGAACTTATAAGGGAGTTCATTATAGGTTGTTCCGCTAAACGAAACTCGGTCAATCATTTCGCCTCCACCTTGATATGGAGGCAACGCATTGAGCAAATCTTCTTTACCATAAAGCACCCCAATGCCCGTTGGGGCGTAAATCTTATGCCCCGAAAAAGCGTAAAAATCAGCATCCAAACTCTGCACATCAACAGCAAGATGAGGAATAGCCTGCGCACCATCGATAAGCACTTTTATACCCTTTTGGTGTGCTATTTGCACCATTTGTTTTATCGGATTTATCGTTCCTAGCACGTTGGAAACATGAGCGACAGCAACGATTTTTGTTCGCTCTGAGAGGAGCGATTCGTAATGTTCTAAATCTATTTCTCCACAAGAGGTGAGTTTTATCACCTTCAACTTTAGCGATTTTCTTTCGGCAAGCAATTGCCAAGGCACAATGTTGGAGTGGTGCTCCATGGTCGAAAGTACAATTTCGTCGCCTGCGCTGCAAAAACGTTCGCCAAAGGAGGTTGCCACAAGGTTTATGGCCTCGGTAGTGCCACGAGTAAAAATCACTTCGCTCGACTTTGAAGCATTGATGTACTGCGCTACAACACTACGTGCGGCTTCGTGCTCTTCCGTTGCCTTTTGGCTCAAAAAATGCACTCCACGATGAATGTTTCCATTTTGGGTGGTATAGGCAGTTTGGATTTTGGCCAACACAATGTTGGGTTTCTGCGTCGTGGCAGCATTGTCAAAATAAACTAAAGGTTTGCCATACACTTTTTGAGAGAGTATGGCAAAATCTTTTCGTATTTCGTCAACCGAAAACATTAGTTTTTTCCCTTATTTAGAATAACCCAATTTGCGAAGCACCTCGTCGCTAATATCGATTTTTGGAGCAGCAAAAATAATTCCAGCAGCGGAAGAACGATCTATTACCATTTGGTAAAAACGTTCCTCACAAACCTCCTGAACAGCAGTGTAGATTTCGTCTTGAAGAGGTTTCATCAAACTGCTACGTTTTTTAAACAATTCTCCATCGGGTCCAAAATAGTTGTGCTTCAACTGGTTTACTAATTTTTCCTTTTCAAGAATTTCGTCTTCGCGCTTCGTTTTCATTTCGTCGGAAAGAAAAACTAGTTCCGTTTGAAAATTCTTGCGCATCGTTTGCACCTCTTCCAAAGCAGTTTCAATTTCTCTTTGCCATTTTTTCGACAAAATATTCAATTGTTCATTAGCCGTTTCGTAAGACGGAATGTTCTTCATAACGTACTGCAAATCGATAACTGCAATTTTTTGTGCTTTAGAAACTGTCGCAAAAAACAAACCGATAAGTAGAATCAAAAAGCATTTTTTCTTCATAGCAAAAAAAGTAGTTTAAAATTCCTGGCCTAACACAAAAGTCCAATTGCTTCCGCTGTATTCTTTCGATCCGTTGATTTTGTCGAAACCGTATCCCCAATCGATACCCAACAAACCAAACATCGGCAAATATAGGCGAATACCCACTCCTGCAGCACGTTTAAGGTCAAAAGGATTGAATTTTTTGAAATCGCTCCAACAATTTCCTGCCTCCAAAAACGCCAAAGCCCAAATATTGGTTGTCTGATTCAACAGAATTGGATACCTAAATTCGAGCGTTAAGCGCGTATAAAGATTACCATTGTACCATCCATCGGAACTAGTTGGAGTAAGTGCTCCTGATTCGTAACCTCTCAGTCCAATGGTCTCGGTGCCTGCCGAAGAGTAGCCCGACATTCCATCTCCACCAACCACAAATTTACCAAACGGACTTTGCTTGTACTTATTAAAGTAACCTAAAAATCCGAACTCTGCACGAGCCATCAAAACAAATTTTTCGTCCTTAGTTAATGGGGTAAACGTTTTAGCCGAGAATTTCCATTTATGATATTCTATCAATTTGTTTTTTTCCTCCAAAGGCAAACTCTTGTAATAATTATTGCGTTCTTCTCCTTTGAGTTTGCTGAAAGCAGAATAAGGAGGCGTAATTTGCAACGAGAACGTAAAAGCCGAACCTCGACGAGTGTAGATAGGATTGCTTATTGAGTTTCGGCTAAAATTCAAACTCAACGACAAATCGTTGCAGATTCCGTTTTCAAATCCAAAATAGTACTTATACCAATTCTGAAGTTTATAACGCTGATAAGAAAGTTCGCCATAGAAAGTAAAATAGTCGTCGGGCCAACTCAAACGCTTACCAAAACCAACCGAAACGCCCAAAGTATGCAAATATTTTGTAGGGTCGTAATCCGTAGAATAGTAATTATTTCCCGTATAATCCATTCCGTAATAATTGTAGTACATATTGTTGAAATAATTTGAATATGAACTACTTATACCTGTTTGAATAGAGTAATAAGCCGAGACAGAAAGTGAGTTTGGTCTTTTTCCTCCCAACCAAGGTTCCAAAAACGAAATACTATATGATTGATAATAAATGCCATTGGTCTGAGCTCTAATGCTCAACGTTTGCCCCTCTCCTTGCGGAACAATTCTATACGAATCTTTATTAAACAAGTTTTGTATTGCAAAATTCGTAAACTTCAACCCGAGAGAACCCACCAAACCATTTGCTCCCCAACCTGCCGAAAGTTCAATTTGGTCGCTACTTTTTGTTTCCAAATTATAAACAATATCAACCGTACCGTTTTCTTGGTCGGGCTGAATATCAACGCCTTGGTAAAGTTTTTCTTCATCGAAATGCTTCATCTGGGCGAGTTCCCTAAGAGTACGAATCAAATCCTCTTGGCTATAAAGTTGACCGGGTTTAGTACGCAACTCACGACGAATAACGTGCTCGTAAAGGCGCGTATTTCCGTTGATAATTACGTTTTTGATAGTCGCTTGCTTTCCTTCGTACATTCGCATTTCGATATCAATAGAGTCGCCATCAACGTTTGTTTCCACGGGGTCAATATTGAAAAACAAATAACCATTATTTTTATACAAATTGGCAACCGCATCGTCGTCTTCAACCAAACGTTTGTTCATCTGTTTTTGGTTGTAAACACTACCTTTTTTGATATTCAGCACACGGTCCAAAATTTCGCTCGGGTATTGTGTATTTCCAATCCATTTGATGTTTCGGAAATAATATTTTCTACCCTCTTCAACGGTTAAATAAACGTCTTTGTATTTCTCGTTTATTTGAACAACACTATCGGCCACAATCACCGCATCACGATAACCAATTTCGTTATATTTTTGAATTAAGGCAGTTTTGTCTTCTTCGTACTTTTCCGATATAAATTTTTTACTTCGGAAAAGATTCAAAATATTTTTCCGACGATTGGTTTTTTTCATCGCCTTATCAATTTGCTTTAACGAAAGAGCCTCATTTCCTATTACATAAATTTCATTTACACGAACTTTATTTTTTTTGTCCACATAAATATCTACAACCACATTGCCCTTTTGCTCTTCAGACTCCAACTGACGGATGCGAATAAAAGCATTGGAGTAGCCCTTTTCATCAAGATATTTTTTTATTGTTTGTTCGCTTCTATCAATAAGGTCTTTGGTTATTTGCGTACCTTTTGAAATAGCTATTTTAGATTCCAAATCTTCGACTTCCGACTTCTTCAGACCTGTAAAATTAACACCTGCAACACGAGGATTTTGTTTCAATTCTATCGTCAACCAAATTTTATCACCCTCTATTTTATCCGCAAAAATTTTAACAGAAGAAAAAAGCGATTGTTTCCAAAAACGCTTTACCGAATTAGTAATTTCAGTTCCAGGTACTTTAATTTTTTGTCCAACCTTGAGTCCAGAAAAACCAACCAAAACATAATCTTCGTAAGAATCGGCACCACGAATTTCAATAGCTGCAATTTCATACTCTTTTGCAGCAGAAGAAGTATAAGCAATATCGGGATTCTCTTGTGCTACAAGTGCAACACAAAAAAATAAAAACAAAAAAACAAACCTCAATCTCATTACTTTTCTCATCTTCTTCTCCACTACAACTTTCCGTAGCGACGATTACGTTGTTGATATTCGAACACAGCCTTATAAAATTCCTCTGAACGGAAATCTGGCCAACAAACCTCAGCGAAATAAAACTCTGAATAAGCCAATTGCCACAACAAAAAGTTACTGATTCTCAGTTCTCCACTTGTGCGAATCAGCAAGTCTGGGTCCGGAATATCTTTTGTTGTTAAATGGTCCGAAATAATTTTCTCGTCGATAGCATCAACCGAAAGTTCTCCATTTTGAACTTTCTGAGCAACAACCTTCGCCATATTCACAATTTCCCATCGAGCCGAATAACTCAATGCCAAAACAAGAGTTAATCCTGTATTTTTAGAAGTATGGTCTATACAACCTTGCAATTTTTCGCGCACTTTTTGAGGCATTCTGCCCATATCGCCAATTACTTGCAATCGGATATTATTCCGATGAAGCGTTGGAGTTTCCTTTTCGATACTATCCACCAAAATCACCATCAAAGCATCTACTTCAGCTTGCGGACGACCCCAATTTTCAGTAGAAAAAGTATAAAGAGTTAAGTACTTTATCCCCAATCGAGTTGCCGCTTCGGTTACCTCTCGTACAGAAATCACTCCATTCTGATGACCAACCACACGCTCAAACCCTCGCTCCTTTGCCCAACGTCCATTTCCATCCATTATAATTGCTATGTGCGCTGGCAACTGTTCTAGGTTTATTTTTTCTTTATAAGATTCCACTTGGTTAAGCATTTCCTATTATTTCAATCCACTATGACACGTTGGACAAACTTTCCAAAAATCAAACGACAACGAAAGCGTTAGTTTTGAATACCAATCGTTATTCATAAAAGCACCTTTATTCAACCCTCTCGGATTATCTATCTTGTCAAAATCATCAGCAAACACCTTTTCCATCGTCCACGTCAGACCCAAATTCAACCTTTCCGACAATTTAAACTTTCCTCCAACACCAAACGGCAACACAAAAGCAGCCGCATTGTCGTACACCACGCAACCCACTCCGAGAAAAATATACGGAGTTGCTCTTTTTGTGGTCGATTTGAGTTTGTCTAAACCAAAATCAAAAAAATTAAACTCGGCTATTGCCTCTATATCCACAAAATTAGTTTTTGTTCTGCCTTTTTCTTCGAAAGCTGGAATCTGCACAAAACCTCCTGCGGCATGCAAACCAAAAGAGTAACGTTTATCCAACTTATATTTGAAAAAGCCACCATAAGTTGCCCCCATTTTTGCAAAGGGAACTTTGTTGGCATCGCCCAAATAAAACGTTCCTCCACCTTGCACTCCCACCTCAGCAACGTACCTCTCCTGAGAAAAAGCAGAACCTAATATTGCAAAGAACATCAAAAAAAATACGCTCCAAACTCTCATCTTTCAAAAAAACTTTCGGCTACTATGTAGTAAAACGTATTTTTCGCTCTATTATTGTTTTTAATAAGACGCAAAGGTAGTAAAAATTAGCGTTTTGTAGTGTGAGTGAGTTAAAATTCGCCATCAAAATAACTCTCCAAATCGCGCCGCTCTTTTTTAGTTGGGCGACCTGTTCCTTTGGGACGATAAACCGTTGTAGAACGTGCCACTTGCAACATTTCCAACTGCATCGGGTCTGTCCTATCCTCCACATACTGCGGCAACAACTTAGCCGAAACTCTGCCATTAGGCAACTGCAGAACCAAAAGTTCATACAAAACAGCTCCTTTTCTAATTTCCACCACATCGCCAACGACAACGTTGCGAGAAGATTTTGCCAACTGATGATTCACCTTCACTTTGCCGTTTCGGCAAGCATCAGAAGCCAATGTTCGGGTTTTGAACTGACGAATTTCCCACAAAAACTTATCAATACGAACTTCGAGCATTGTTTTCTACTTATTGTTGTAAGTATTCATCGTATTTTGAATACCCGCCAAGCAAAAACTACGAATAATTTCCACCGCCAATGCTATGCGAGGTTCCAAAACCGATTGCTCCTCCGACGAAAATCGTCCCAACACAAAGTTCACCTGAGCACCTTTTGGAAAATCGTTGCCAATACCCATTCGCAAACGGCAGTAAGCGTTTGTTCCCAAAACCTCTTGAATATTCTTCAATCCGTTATGACCCGCATCGCTACCTTTAGGCTTTAGCCTCAATGCCCCAAGCGGAAGCGCCAAATCGTCGACCACGATTAACAAATTTTCTAACGGAATTTTCTCCTTTTGCAACCAATAACGAACCGCATTTCCGCTCAAATTTACAAAAGTAGAGGGTTTGAGCAAAAACAACGAACGTCCTTTTAACGATACTTTGGCAACAGATCCGTATCTATTTTCCTCAAAAACAACGTTGGATACCTTTGCAAAAGCATCCAACGTATCAAATCCTATATTATGTCGGGTATGTTCATACTCTTTGCCGATATTGCCCAACCCGACAATCAAATATTTCATTCTCCCTTATTATTTTTTTGCAGCTTCTGCGGCAGCATTTCCACGAGCAGCACGTGTCAAACGACAAGATGCTACCACTGTGTTTGGAGCATTCAAGATTTCTACACCATCAAACGACAAACTCTTCACTTGAATAGTTTTACCCAATTCCAAGTTTTCTACGTTGATAATCAACGTATCAGGAATTTTATCAAACTGACCTTTCACCTTCAATTTTCTAGTATCCAAAGTAAGTTTACCACCAGCACGAACACCGACAGAAAGTCCTTCCAACTTCACTGGTACTTCGATAGCAACTGGTTTGTTGTCCACTATTTCGAAGAAATCGATATGCAAGATATTGTCTTTCACTGGGTGAAATTGAATTTCTTTCATCACTGCATTCGCTTTTTTGTCGCCAACCGTCAACTCCACTATGTAAACGTTTGGAGTATAAATCAAATTGCGGAGATCAGCAGTTTTTACTTGAAAATGCACATTTTCTTTTCCACCATAAAGTACACAAGGTACTAAATCTGAACTTCTTAAAGCTTTTGTTGCCTTTTTTCCTAAACCTTCGCGTAAGGTTCCTTCCAATTTAAATGTTTTCATTTTTACTTTTTATTTGTGTTACTCAAAATTAAACGCTGCTTTGGGCTATAATTTCCCATCACACATTTTTCTATAAAATCGGGTGCAAAGGTAGTAAAATAAATCAAAATTGCCACCCTTTTGCAAAAAAGATTATTTCAATAAAAAAATGGGATCTTCTTTGGAAAACCGTGGCAACGAAGCAAGCTGTCGATTCCAATGTGGACTACGCCGCAAAAATGAATGAGCTTATTGAGACGGTACTTGAGAGAATCTGATTATAGGCAAAATGGTTGAAACGGTAAACGATGCGCGCATCGGGAAAAAGTGTTGCCCTCTCTACGACTATTCAATACAAATCCTCAGCATCAATCAATTCTTGCAAGAGTTTCACAATGCGCCGAACGACTTCCGTAGCATAAACTTTTCCTTTTTCCGCCGTAGCTTTTCGAGGATTTCCAATTCCTGTATCGGAGGTTACCTTCAGCCAATTGCGAGGAACCCAAGCAGTTTTTTCGTTGAGCGAAGAGAGTGAGAAAGGACGTGAAGCGCCATCTCCTGCTTCCGCCAAATTAACCAAATCGGGACGATAATGCATCATTACTGAAGTTTCCAATTCTCCTGCGTGATCGTCTTTCTCCTCAAAAAAACCATTTGGAGAAACAATGGTGTACCACTCGGTTGAAGCGATAAGAAAATCGGGATAATCAACTGCCAAATCTCGGATCATACTTTTAAAAGAATTTCCTCCATGCCCATTGATGATGAGTAGTTTTCTCAGTCCTTGATGGTAAAGCGAAGCTACAAGGTCAGCAAGTATCGCCTTTTGTGTTTCGTAACGATAGTGAACACAAAACTTCAAATCGCGCTGACCTGGATTTTGTGCACCCATTGCAACGGGAGGCAACACCATCACTCGCTTTGCAGTTTTTTCGTACAACCTACATGCTGCATCGAGTGCAATCTCCTGAGAAAGAATACAGTCCGTTAGATACGGCAAGTGAAGATTGTGTGGCTCGGTTGCTCCCCAAGGAAGAATTGCCAACTCATATTTTTCGTCCTTTACTTTTCCGTAAGGCGTTACAGAAAGGTCAAAACCTATTTTTGTGTTCATATCTTAACTTTTGCTATTAGTTTTCTTAACTTGCCGTTTCCAATAATTGGAGCATGAGCATCTTCAGGGAAAACAACCAAAAACTCCCCCACCTTTACCTCCACAAAAGTGGATGGCGATTCGTCGTAAAGAGCAAAATCGTTTTCCTCATCGAAAGCTTCGCGAGGAGCACCTAAAGCAGAAAAAGATTTCCAACCGATACGTTCATTTGCCGAAAGGGGAATATGCACATCGATGTAATTTTGATGAACTTCCAATGGTTGCAAAGATTCTTCCACCAAAGTTGCTTCAACATTGTTGATAAATAGTTCATCGCCATTCAGTTCTATTCTCCCTAAATCATGGTGCAATAAATCATTGGTTTTTACAAAATGAAATAACTTTTTGAAAAGCGGATGCAAGGAATTTATCCGATCGCTATCATTTAAATTTGCAAGTATCATTTTTTTTCTAAAATTTATTCTTTTTTAAAATTTTGCATCATAAAGTCATAAGCAGCATCTCGCTCGTTGGGGATTTTCCCATCGAGGATGGCATCTTTTATTGCCATTTTTATTTCGCCAACCAAAGCACAAGGCGGAAGCGAAAAAATTTGCATAATCTCTTCACCCGAAATAGGAGGTTGAAAGTTGCGAATGCGATCTTTTTCTTCAATTGTTTTCAGTTTCTGACGCACCGTCTGAAAATTATTCAAAAAACGCTCCACTTTTTCCTTATTACTCGATGTAATGTCTGCTTCGCAAAGCAACATCAGCGAATCGATGTCGTTGCCTGCGTCAAAAAGCAAACGACGCACAGCCGAATCGGTAACCACATCTTCGCTCAAAACAATCGGACGCATGTGCAGTTCTACCATTTTGCGAACAAACTTCATCGGTTCGCCCATTGGCAACTTCATTCTGCGAAATATATGTGGAATCATTTTTGCGCCAACAAAGTCGTGATTTCGAAATGTCCACCCTTGCTTATCGAGCCATTGCTTGGTACGAGCTTTTCCCACATCGTGCAAAAGCGCTGCCCAACGCAACCACAAATCATCAGTTTGAGTTGCAATTTTATCTAAAACCTTCAGCGTGTGAACAAAATTATCTTTGTGCCCAAAACCATTTTTCTGCTCAATGCCTTTCAGCGCATTCAATTCGGGGAGAATCAATTCCAACAATCCGCTTTTTTCTAAAAGCAAAAAACCAATCGATGGTTTGGGAGAAAGCATTATTTTATTCAGTTCTGTAAGAATCCGCTCTTTCGTAATAATATTGATACGCTCTTTGTTGGCAGTAATGGCTGCAAAAGTTTTTGTTTCAATAAAAAATCCTAATTGCGAAGCAAAACGAATGGCACGAAGCATTCGGAGTGGGTCGTCGGAAAAAGTTATGTTAGGATCAAGCGGTGTACGAATCACTTTATTCTCCAAGTCGCGACGACCATCGAAAGGATCGCTGAGTGTTCCCCATGTTTCACTATTTAGCCCAATAGCCAAAGCATTGATTGTAAAATCGCGACGATTCTGATCGTCTTCTATTGTTCCTTCCTCCACTTGTGGATTTCTTGAATTGAGATTGTAAGATTCTTTACGAGCACCAACAAACTCTAATTCTAAATCGCCTTTTTTCACTTGAGCCGTACCGAAAGTTTTGAACACTGCCAAACTTGCTCCTTTGCCAAGACGTTTGGCTACTTGTTCGGCAAAAAGCACACCGCTACCTTTTACCACCACATCGATATCTTTAGTTTGGCGTTCGAGTAACAAATCACGCACATAGCCACCAATCAAAAAGCAAGGCATTTGCATCTGATCGGCAACTTCGCCCAAAAGACGAAATATAGGTTTATTTAACTCTTGTTGTATCATTTATTTTTTACCCTCCGCACTTGGAGAAACCACAATTTTGACAAATGAAGCATCCATCTTGAATAACAATACTTTCCTCACCACATTCAGGACATTTCTGACCCTTTATCCGCGTACCATCAGGGATGTAACGTTTAAGAGCTTTTTCTACTCCCGAAGTCCAGTTGTTGATTGTTTCGCTATCAAGTTGCAAACCATCGACCAATTTAACCACCTGATCAATAGGCATTCCGTAACGCAAAACACCTGAAATAAGTTTTGCATAGTTCCAATAAATAGGATCAAACTTGTAGGATAAACCTTCTATTGTAATCTTATAACCACGCTTGTTAGTAAACTGAAAATCGTAACGACTCTTGCCTTCGTCGTCAGTATTTTTAATAATTTTTCCTTTTTCTACCGATTTAGGAAGAATAATACCTTCTTCTTCGTCGTTGAGACCTGTAAAAATTTCATAAGGTTTTCCATCTTGCAATCCTACAAAGGCAATCCATTTTTCTTTTTTATTCTGAAAACGGACCACATCGCATTCCAACTCTTTTGGGCGAACAAAATGTTTGTCCGAATAACAAAAACACTTTTGTTTATCATCTTTTTTATTCTCTTTACTTGCAGAAACAAGCACACCAGAACGGCAGCCATCACGATAAACCGTAACACCTTTGCAACCGCACTTCCATGCTTCGGCATAAAGTTCTCCAACCAATTCTTCAGTTGCCGAGGCAGGAAGATTAATGGTTACACTTATAGAATGATCGACCCATTTTTGAATACGACCTTGCATTCTGACCTTCATTACCCAGTCTACATCGTTGGCAGTAGCTTTGTAGTAAGGAGATTTTGCAACCAATTCATCCAACTCTTCTTGAGTAAAATTTTGTTTTGGATCGTAACCATTTTCGCTCATCCAAAGCATAAACTTATGGTGAAAAACAATGTATTCTTCAAAAGAATCACCATTTTGGTCTACATAATCGACACGAACATTTACATCACTTGGATTCACCTTTCTTCGACGTTTATAAACTGGCATAAATGCAGGTTCTATGCCCGAAGTTGTTTGCGTCATAATACTAGTTGTTCCCGTTGGTGCAATGGTCAAACAAGCAATGTTGCGACGCCCAAATTTCTTCATATCCTCATAGAGTTGCAGGTCAGCATCTTTCAGACGAAGAATAAAAGGATTGTTTTTCTCCAAATCGGCATCAAAAATTGCAAACGCACCACGCTCTTTTGCCATTTCTACCGAAGAACGATATGCTTCCACCGCTATTGTTTTGTGAATATTTTCAGAAAAATCCACAGCCTCTTCACTACCATAACGCAATCCTAATGCTGCAAGCATATCGCCTTCAGCTGTGATGCCAACACCCGTTCGACGGCCTTTTATTGTTTTGTCTTTTATTTTCAACCAAAGTTCGTACTCGGTGTTCTTTATATTATCATCTTCGGGATCAGACGCAATTTTATCCAAAATAGCATCAATTTTTTCCATTTCTAAATCGATAATATCATCCATAATGCGTTGTGCCTTTTGCACATGCAAGCGGAATAAATCAAAATTGAATCGAGCCGAAGAGGTAAAAGGATTTTCAACGTAAGAATAAAGATTTATTGCCAACAACCGACAACTATCGTAAGGACAAAGAGGAATTTCTCCACAAGGATTTGTCGAAACGGTTTTATAACCAAAATCAGCATAACAATCAGAGATAGATTCTCGCGTTATTGTATCCCAGAACAAAATTCCCGGTTCGGCACTTTGCCATGCATTATGAACAATTTTTTTCCAAAGTGCAGAAGCATCAATCGTTTTTTTATAAAGAGGTGTTTTTGCATCAATAGGATATTGTTGTGTATATTCTCCACCCGAAAGTGCAGCTTGCATAAAATCGTCGTGCAACTTTACCGAAATGTTTGCACCCGTTATCTTTCCTTGTTCCAATTTTGCATCGATAAATTTTTCAGAATCAGGATGTTTTATAGAAACTGAAAGCATCAAAGCACCACGGCGTCCGCCTTGAGCAACTTCGCGAGTAGAATTAGAATAACGCACCATAAACGGGACTATACCCGTAGAAGTAAGTGCGGAATTTTTTACAGGAGAACCTTCTGGACGAATATGCGACAAATCGTGCCCTACTCCGCCTCTCCGCTTCATTAATTGAACCTGTTCTTCGTCCAATTTGATAATTCCTCCGTAAGAATCGGCATTTTTAGTAAACCCAATCACAAAACAGTTGGAAAGCGAAGCAATCTGATATTTATTCCCAATTCCCGTCATTGGACTTCCTTGAGGAACAATATATTTGAAGTTTTTGAACAAATCGAACAACTCTTGTGCCGAAAGAGGATTTTTATATCTCTTTTCAATACGAGCAATTTCATTTGCCAAGCGCCAATGCATATCGTCGGGAGTTTTTTCGTACAAATTGCCATTTGAGTCCTTCAAAGCATACTTATTTACCCAAACTTGAGCTGCCAGACTATCACCACCAAAATACTCTAACGATGCAGACAAAGCTTCTTCTTCCGAATAAATTTTTTCTTCCATTATATTGATATTTTTTATATTTCTTCCGCAAAAAAAATTACCTTTTTTTAATGTGCAATCTTTTTATTAACAACACTTTAGAAAAAGTAAAGAATATTAAAAGTTTCCCTTTTGCAACATCACAAAGAAAAGACAAATATCTTTTCCTACAAATAAAACAAAAAAAAAGTTATGAACAAAAAGAGATTATTTTGCCCAATTTTAAGGCAAAGTAACATTGAAATGAGGACTTGGAGAATGCTGCTCGTAAACAATTTGTTTTAACTTCTCAACAATGTTTGGATATTGATTAGCAACATCATTATCTTCATGTAAATCCAAAGACAAATCATATAAATGACAGACTCCGTTTTTCACAATTAGTTTCCAATCGCCCTGACGAACAGCAATCTGATTGGTTTCATTAAATTCCCAGTAAAGGAAATCGTGCTTCTCTTGATTTTCATCATTACCTAAAAGAGTGTTTTTGAAGGAAATTCCATCAAAACAATCGTCTTTTTTGTTAGGATTCAGATAATTATTCGGATAGTTTTCATCGCCCAAAATATCGCAAAACGTAGGCAAAATATCCCAAAATGCAATTGGTGTTTCATTGACCCTTCCCGACGGAATTTTTCCTTTCCAATAGGCAATAAACGGAACTCGGATACCACCTTCATGGGTCTGACGCTTCAAACCTCGCAAAAGTCCATCTCTATTAAAAAAATAAGGATCAGCACCTCCCTCTTCGTGAGGTCCATTATCCGACGAAAAAATCACTAACGTGTTTTCGCTGAAACCTTTTTCTTCCAACTTTGCTAATATTTCTCCAACGTAAGCATCTAAACGAGAAACCATTGCTGCAAATTGAGCATGCGTATGATCGATAGCATTGTAGCGTGAACCATTATCTCCAGCATACGTTTTATCTGGTTTAAATAGACGTTTGTAACGTTTTAGAAGTTTGTCATTAGGTTGCACCAATTCGGCATGAGGAAGAGTATATGTAAACAAACCATAAAAAGGCTGATTATCAGTTTGTTGTTCAATCCAATTTAGTGCTTCTTGATGAATTAAATCTGCAGAATATTGCTTCCTTTTCAGATAACCATTTCCATGCATTGCACACTTTATGTTCTTATCCATAGCAACCCGAATAGTCGCAGAATCTCCTTTCAATACGGAATATCTATTAAGAAAATTTGGATAATATTGGTGTGCTATAAACTGACAAATATAACCATAGAATTCATCAACACCACGTTTATCAGGCGTACTTATCGAACCTTCGTATCCACCAGCCCATTTTCCAAATTGAGCCGTAGTATATCCATTACGTTTCATCACTTCGGGCAAAACAATGTGTGCTGTATCCAATGGATGCTGCCCTGATACTGCAAAATCAATATGTTTTCCATAAGTAATTTCCCCCGAACGATATTCTTTATTTCCACGAATTTCGCAATGACCAGTATGTTGTCCCGTCATCAGCGAAGCCCGAGAAGGAGCACTAACAGGGCTTCCTGCGTAGGCTTGCGTAAAACGCATTCCTTCCTCTGCCATTTTATCCAAATTTGGGGTAGAAATATACTTTTGCCCATAGCAACCCAAATCGGCATAACCCATATCATCACAAAGAATAAAAATAATATTAGGTTTCTGCTGTTCATTATTTTGAGCCATTGAAGTAATGCTCAACAATGAAGTTCCAAGCAACAAAGGCACTTTTTTCATTTAGAATATCTTTTTTTACTTAGAATAGGTTTTTTGCTTCTTTTTAAGATCAAAAACATAACCTACTGTAAGCGTGAACACTCCTTGTCGGTACAACTCTTTTTCTGAACCTCTTACCAAATCACCTAACGCATAAACGTACGCCTTGTTTTTTGCTAAATTGTTGATGCTATATTGATAACTCGTACGAAAAAGGATATTTTTATACTTTACATTTAAACCAAAATCTGCAGCAACCTCGAACATTGAAAGATAATTGTCTTTTCCAAAAATCTCCTTTCCATCATTCTTAGTATCCATCAAAGGTCTTTTGTATTCATTGTCAAGGTATGCATAATCCTGTGCTTCTAGTCCAAAATTCAACGATGGACCTGCAAAAATCGACAACTCAACATCCTTGATTTGATGATAAAAATAGATATGCAAAGGAGCTGAAACATAGTACAATGTTCGCTTGTAAATCACATCACTAGGATTCCCTTCGGCTGAAATTCTAAAATTGCCTCCACGCATACTTGCCAACACAGAAACATCAAAACCTAAATAGGAATGAAAATTCCAACCAAAAATAGGTCCTACCACAAATCCCGAAGTTGGTTTCGTAGAGAATTGAATTTTTTCGGATACAATAGAAGGATTAGCATTTGTAAGCGCATAACCACCCTGTATGCCTAAATACTGAGACCACAAAGAGGTTGTCAGTAGCAATGCCAGAAACAATAAAATTAATCGTTTTTTCATTCTTGAACAACTTCTACTAATTTCAATTCCTTAAAAAACAAGGTAGTGAAAGGTGGAACCTCATAAACGCCATAAATATCCTTCGTCCCCGATTTTCCATAACCTTGCTCATGAGGCAAACATATTTGCCAAACCGATTCTCTGTTCATCTGAAGCAAAGCATTTTGCAACCCAACAGGATAATTTATAACGTATCCCATTGTATCAATGGACGTAAAACTTGAACCATCCGCCAACGTAGCTTTGTATTGAATTATTACCAAAGAATTTCTATTTGGTCGAGGTCCAAATCCCGTAAAATTTATTTTTCTGTAAAATGCTTCTGTAGTAGGATCCAATTCCAGACCGTAATCTTTCACCGAGGTCTGCAAGAATTCTTCATTTTTGTCTTTCCAAACATGAAAATTCTCCTTACAAGCTGTAAAGATTAAGGCAAAAAATAGGATTATCAGATAATTTCGCTTCACAAAAACCTTTTCTAAAAAACCTCACAAAGATACAACAAAGAAATGAAAAAAACATCATTTATGAAACCCCCGAATAACAAACCAACCAACCTCGATGAAAGACAATGGCTGCAAGTAAGAACTGAGGCGTTTAAGAGTGGGTCGGAGATTGGGGAAAAATTGCTAAATTTGTAGAAAGTTATTTAAAACAAATATGTTAATACAAACATTACTCAAAAGAATACACAGATAACTTTAGAAGAATACAAAAAAGAGAGTATGAAGAATGTTATCTAAAATAGAAGACGTTAACAATTAAAACAAGAGAAATCTCCTATTCAAAAAAAATAATTTATCTTCGCTTTTTTATTTTTCGGCAAGAGAAAAACAATATGATAGACTTCAATCGTCCATATCTGACAGGCAAAGAGACACTCTACATTCAGCAGGCAGTATCCAATGCCCATTTGTCTGGAAATGGAGAATTTACCAAGCGTTGCCAACTTTTTTTTGAACAGCGCTATGGATTCAAAAAATGCCTACTTACCACTTCTTGCACCGATGCACTCGAAATGGCAGCTATGCTTTGCAACATACAACAAGACGATGAAGTGATTGTGCCTAGTTTTACATTTGTTTCGTCGGCTTTGGCTTTTGTGCGAGAAGGAGCAAAAATTGTTTTTGCCGACTCCATGAAAGAAAATCCCAATATCGATGCCGAAAAAATAGAATCGCTTATTACCACAAAAACAAAAGTAATTGTAGTGGTACACTACGCAGGAGTAGCATGCGATATGGACCGCATAATGGAAATCGCCGCAAAACACAACTTGATTGTGGTAGAAGACGCGGCTCACGCCATCGACTCCTACTACAAAGGCAAACCTTTGGGCAGTATTGGTCACTTAGCAACATTTTCGTTCCACGAAACAAAAAATATAAGTTCAGGGGAAGGTGGAATGCTTTGCATCAATGACGAGCATTTTATTTCTCGTGCCGAAATCATTTGGGAAAAAGGCACAAACCGAGCCGAATTTTTCCGTGGCGAAGTAAATAAATATGGTTGGGTGGACAAAGGAAGCAGTTTCTTGCCGAGCGAAATAACTGCCGCTTTTCTTTGGGCGCAATTAGAACATTTAGACAAAATTCAACAACGCAGAAAACAATTATGGGAAACCTATTGGGAACATTTGTCGCAGGTGGCACATTCTTTTTCTCTTCCGCAAATTCCTGACTATGCCACCAACAATGCACACATGTTTTACCTTGTTTGCCAAAGCTTGGAACAACGCACGGCTTTTATTCAACTCTTAAGCAAACACAATATTCAAGCGGTGTTCCACTATCAAAGCCTACACCGAAGTTCTTATTACCAGAACAAATACGACAGCAGAACATTACCAGAAAGCGACCGCTACACCGACTGCCTTGTTCGACTGCCCATGTACTACGACTTACAAAAAGAAGATATTGTAGAAATATGCAAATATGAGTTAATTCCATAACCCCCATCTATTAAGGGGAGAGGGATATGAAAGATAATGAAATGAAGATCCTTTCTTTTTAGTTTTTTTCTTTTGTTTCTCACGCTCATAAGTTGCGATTCTACGTTCTTGTTCTTCTTTTGAAACTTTGCCTGTAGCAAGTTCATAGATAGTATGTAAAAATACACCTATCACAAAGAGAATAAAAGGTGCTAAAAACGCAATTATTATGTAAAGTAGAATTTTCATGCTCCGAAAGCAATAAAAATAATCAATACAATTACAAAAAAAGTATCAAACACTGTTCAATTCACGACAAATCTCGATGACAAAGCTTATACTGGCATCGCACAAATTGATCGTACCAAAAACTTTAAACCAAAAATTTCAACTCATTCTTTTGTTTTGTTAAAACAGTGCCTACAAATCGGTTCATATTCACCTTTTTCGCCTAACAGAACTTGTTTTTCCATATCCA
>JAGCAG010000013.1 GCA_017652785.1 Paludibacteraceae bacterium
GAAGATGCTTTCTCTTATTGTTCAGGGCTTACCTCGATAGTTATTCCTGATAGCGTAACGAGTATTGGGAAAGATGCTTTCCGTGGTTGTTCAGGGCTTAAGGATACGTATTCCTAAGGGTACGAGAGACAAGTTTTGTGCAATGCCAGAATTGAAAGAATATAAAAACCTTCTAGTTGAATATAAAAAAGAGTAAAAAGAAAAATGTGCAGCAGTATAAGCTTAAGAGGTCTGTAACTGCAGCTTGTCTGCAAATAAGGAGGAAAAAGAAAATCCAGAAAAGAGTAGTCAAAATTTAATAAATATTTAATAAATTTTAGTTATGACCTATTTAGATCGACATAAACATAAGCCTTTAAGACAAGTACCTAAATTTTTAGGATCACAATTTTATTGTGGTCAAACCGTATGGTGGTTAGAAGAAGAATCTAAACTTTTTTGCCGTGGACAAATTGTAAAAATAGAAGGTACGGTGACAGAAGATGATAGTGAAATAAAATATCAAGTAGAGAAACGTAACAAAGATGGAGAAGTTGCTGTTGTCAAAACTTTATTAGAAGAAAAACTTAGTGATTCTTTAGAAGAATGTTTAAAATCTTACAATTTGAAAAAATTTGAAATTGAATGTTTTTTTAATGCTTATAGTTCTATTAACGAAACTATTATTGCTGAAGACTTAAAACAAGCAATAGAAATTGCAAAGGAGGATCACCCTGAATGTCGTTCTTTTAGAGAGGCGGACCATTGGCAATAAAAATAATAAATATCAAAAAGTGGAAAACGAAAATGTTAGTGAGTTGCTGACCGCAATAAAACAAGATGTAAAAACACTTTTGAATTTGTAATAATTAAGAGTTTGAATACAATCCCGACCTACGCGACAATTTGGTAACCACATCTGCAAAGAGTTTGGTGATGGCAAAACGGTTGCTGTAGGTGGATAAAACTTCAAAAACCTCGCTTTTTTCAGGAAGCGAGGTTTTTTTCTCTTTAGGGAAGGAGAAAAATAAAAAACGGAGAAAATTTTCTCCGTTTTTTTCTCGTGCGCACGAAGGGACTCGAACCCCCACGCCTCTCGGCACTAGATCCTAAGTCTAGCGCGGCTACCAATTACGCCACGTGCGCGAAAGCGTTGGCAAAGATAGTGCAATTTATTTATTTATTCAACGTTTTTTTGTCAATTCTTTTGCTTTTTCTATAAAGCGAGTTTTGTTCACCAAAAAACGCTTGTGAATAGCTTTCCCCACGGTGTCTCCTTTGCTGTCGGTAACGAGCAGTTCAAAGGTTATTTCTCTGCCATTTTCGGCCGTTACCTTGGAGTGGCAAAGCAGCGTTTCGCCCACAACGGAGGCCTTGAGGTGGTCGGCTTGAATAAAAGTTCCTACGGTGGTTTCTCCTTCGTTTAGGTTATTGGCAATGGAGAGCATAGCGGTGTTTTCCATAAAGGCAATCATTGCAGGCGTTGCAAAAACCTCAATGGATCCCGATCCCATGTGTAGTGCTGTTTGGTGTTGCTCTACACTTATTTGTTGCGAAAATTCAGTTCCTATAAGCATGTTTTTTTTCTTGCAAAAATACAATTAAGCACCGAGAAAGAGCGTTTTTTTGAAAACTTGTTTCTATTTTTGAAGAGTATTTTAGATAAATTTTGATTATGAAACTGAACATTACAAAACGAACCATTCAGCATATTGTTTTCGGTAGCATATTTTTTCTTTCGGCTGTTGTTATTTGGTTTCTTTTGCCCAAAGAGGAGCACTCCTCGTTTGAGCCTCAAATAGGTAAACCATGGAAGTATGACGACGTGAAGGCGGAGTTCGACTTCCCCATTCTGAAAACCGACCAACAAATCAAGCAAGAGCAAGACAGTGTTCTGAAGGAGTGTTACTTCTATTTTCAGATGGATAAATCGCAACTTGAGACGCAGAAAAAACTTTTGCTCGCCTCAACCAAGTTTTCCGATTTTGAGAAATCCAAAATTCTTTCTGCTCTTGAGCAAATCTACAACCTAGGCGTGGTCTCTATCGAAGATTTGGACCGAACCTCTGGAACCGAAAACCTTTGCATTGTGGATCAGAACCTCTCGCGCGTGGTTTCGGTTGACGAAGTGCTTACGCTTCGAGGCGCCTACGAGTTGGCACAAAAAGAACTTTTTTCGTTACTAAACTGGAGTGCCATCAGTTCCGATGTTGCAAACTACATTGCTCCCAACCTGACTTTCGACGAGGAGATGACACTCAAAATGCGTAACGAGCGGTTCAAAAAGATTTTGCCGACGTATGGTTTGGTGCAGTTGGGTGAAAAAATAATTGGCAACGGCGAGCTTGTTACGGCAGAAAAATACCAAATACTGCTCTCTCTTCAGAAGGCAACAAGCAGCAAAACCGAATCTTCTCAAAACTTGTTGATGCTAATAGGCGAGGCACTTTTTATTGTTTGCTGTTTGCTTTCGCTGGTGTTTTATCTGCTTTTATTCCGCCCGAGAATAGCTGCTTCGAACAAAAATACAGCTTTTATTATGCTGATGGTGCTACTACTGATTTCTGTCACGTCGCTCACCACTCGATTCTTCGTGGCAAGCATTTATATTGTGCCTTTTGCTATTCAGCCCATTATTGTGCGCATATTTTTCGACTCTCGAACAGCACTTTTTGCTCACATTATCACCATTTTGCTCGTGGCATCGATGGCAGTAGAGCCGTTTAAGTTTGTGCTGATTCAGGTGGTGATAGGGATGACGGCGGTGGCTTCGCTCAAAGATCTCACCCAACGTTCTCAACTTGTGCGCACAGCAAGTTTGATATTTCTTGCCTATGTGGTGATGTACACTTCCATTGAGTTGATGCATTATGGGACATTTACGGGATTGGATGCAAAGGTGTATTTGGCATTTTTTGTAAATGCCTTGTTGTTGTTATTTGCCTATGTGTTGATTTATATTTTCGAAAAAATCTTTGGTTTCCTTTCCGACATCACCTTGGTGGAACTCTCTAATGTAAACAACAAGCTTTTGCAACAATTTTCAGAAAAAGCTCCAGGAACGTTTCAGCATTCGTTGCAAGTGTCGAATTTGGCTACTGAGGCGGCAAAAAAAATTAATGCCAATGTGCTACTGACCAGAACGGGAACGCTCTATCACGATATCGGAAAAATGGTATCGCCTTTCTACTACACCGAAAACCAAAACAATGGAATCAATCCTCTTATCGATATGTCGTTCGAAGATGCTGCCAAAGTGGTGATTAACCACGTAGAAGAGGGCGTGAAAATTGCTGAGAAAAACAATCTTCCTGAGCAAGTTATCGACTTTATTCGTACGCATCACGGAAAAAACAAAGTGCAATATTTCTACAATTCGTTCCGCAATGCGTACCCCGACCGAGAAGTGGTGGAAGAAAACTTTTCTTACAAAGGTCCTCTGCCACGCACCAAAGAAACGGCCATACTAATGATGGTTGATGCGGTGGAAGCGGCAACAAAAAGTCTGAAAGACCACTCCGAGGCTTCAATTAACGAAATGGTGGAAAGAATTATTGATGCACAGATTGCTGGCGGAGCGTTCAAAAATGCGCCAATCACGTTCAGAAACGTAGAAGAGGTCAAAGAGGTGCTGAAGTCCAAGTTGAAGAGCATCTATCACGTCAGAATAAGTTACCCAACATTAAATGTTGATAAAAAATAGATAGATTTTATTTTTGATATGTAAAAAAGAGAGTAATTTTGCAATAGATATGTTTAACAATTTAAATTTAAAAAAATGAAAAAACAAGTAAAAATTTTTGGTCTTATTGTTGCATTTGTTTCTATTGTTGCAATTGCAAATGCACAACCTCGTGCAGTGGGTGTTAACCTTGGTACAGGTTTAGGAATTTCTTATCAACACGCTTTTGGAGAATCTAACATGTTGGATGTGGCTGCAAACATTCCTATGTTGGTTGAAGGTTTTGGTGTTGGAGGTATCGTTACTTACGACTGGATCGATCCTTTTGGAGCAACAGTTCCTTGGAATAACAAGGGAGAATGGCATTGGTATATGGGTGTCGGTGGTTCTGGTGGTGCTTATGGTTTGTTTAGCAAAGAAGCAGCAAATTATTGGTATGCTGGTGTTGCAGGACACTTTGGTATTGAATACGATTTCTGGTTCCCATTGCAACTTTCACTTGACTGGCGTCCAACAATCGGTGTTGATAATACTGCAGGTAACGTAGGTTTTGGTCTTGGTGGTCTTTATAGCGGTATCACTCTTGGTGTTCGCTATAAATTCTAAGAAGAAAATAACTTTGATTTTGTCGCTCTTCGGTTTCGGGGAGCGATTTTTTTTGTTTTTATAGATACATTGTTGATAAATTCTTAATAAAAATCTTTGTCTATCATCGGTAATAATTTTTGCAAATTGGTTATCTTGCAAAAGAAAAAACTGAGGTAAAATTTAAGATTAATCTATTTACAATCAACAAAGAAATGAAATTTACACATCTACACGTTCACACGCATTATTCGGTACTCGACGGAATGTCCAAAATTCCTGATTTGGTAAATAAAGCTCGCAAAGTGGGAATGAATGCTTTGGCTATAACTGATCACGGAAATATGTTTGGCATAAAAGAGTTTATCGACTGCGTAAGCAAAGCGAACGAGGGCGTTGAACCTTCTGAAAAGTTCAAGCCTATCGTGGGAGTAGAGGCCTACTGCGCAAGGCGTACGTTGTTTGACAAAGACAAAGATGTGAAAGAGATAAATGCCGAAACGGGTCGTGAGTTTATTGTGGATAGAAGTGGTTGGCATCTTATTCTTTTGGCAAAAAACAAAAAAGGGTATCAGAATTTGTGCAAACTGGTTTCTCAGTCGTGGATCGATGGTTTTTATGATCGTCCGCGTATTGATAAAAATATTTTGGAGAAATATCACGAAGGTTTGATTGTTTGCTCGGCTTGTTTGGGAGGGGAAATTCCTCAAAAAATTATGGCAAAAAAAATTGCCGAAGCCGACGAGGCGATAAAGTGGTTTAAGAATCTTTTTGGCGAAGATTTTTATATTGAAATTCAGCGCCATCAAACCGATAGGCCTGCTTCTGATACGCAAGTTTTTGAGCGTCAGCAACAGATTATTCCTACGTTGCTCTCTTTGGCGGAGAAGAACAACGTAAAGGTTATTGCTACCAACGATGTCCATTTTGTGGAAGAGGAACATGCCGAGGCTCACGACAGATTGATTTGCTTGAGCACAGGACGTAAACTCGCTGAAGAAAACCGTATGCATTACACCAAACAAGAGTGGCTCAAAACTCCTGAAGAAATGTTCCAGATTTTTAGGGATATTCCGCAAGCACTTGAAAATACGCAGGAGATAGTGGA
>JAGCAG010000014.1 GCA_017652785.1 Paludibacteraceae bacterium
GCTTCTCGCGTGTTCATTTTAGGCTTATTCTTGGTAAGAAATCTTAAAAGTGTCCAGTTTTCAAGACCCAAGAGCGACTTAAAACGCTATTTCCAATATATTTTCAAGATGTGCGTAAAAAAATTACGCTAGTTTATTTCATAGGCAAAACTATTTTTTACAAAGTTATATAAAATTTATTTTTGAGCGATACCCTCTATCTCTACCAAAAGTTCCGGACGACAGACATCCGATTGCACAAAAATCATTGCAATTCCCAAAGGGAGTTTATCGGTTACCTTTTTCACCGCCAAAAAGTCTGACTTATTCTTCACATACACTCGTAGTGCAACAAGGTCTTCGGCAGTCATTGCTGCACGACAAAGCAAATCATCAATATTTTCAAGTGTAATTTTTGTTTGTTCTTCAGAGAGAAGATCAATATTTTTTTCTCCCCGAATGGCTGCCGTACCCGATATATAGAGCCACTTATCGTCCTGGAGTTTTGCGCGTTCAAACTTTGGAGAAGAAGCCACTTTTTCTGTTCCGCACATCAGCACCGCTTCAGAATACTTGTGCGCTGGCACTTGCAACGCATTGTCAATAGGTTTCAAATTCGCATTTTTCACAGCATTCACCTCTACAATCACTCCTCCAGAAGAAATACCAATTCCCGTTGCAGCAGGATAACCAAATGGCCAATGAGTTTGAGCATAAAAACTGCTCCGAGCATCGTTGAACTGCTGATAACGTTGTCCACAACCGTCAATCTCTGTAATACTTTCAATATAGTTCCATTGGCGAACAATGGAATTGATTGGCATTGATTCTTGCTTAAGAATTTTGTCTAAACGAGAAAAAATCTCTTCCGACTGTTTTTGTACCGAAAGGGTCAAATCACTAGAAATCAGTGTAGAAAAAACGGCTTTCTGATTACCTTTTTTTACCACAAAATAGAAGTAATCTTCCACACTACGTTGTTCAAGAGAATCGAACTGATTGGCTTTCAAAAAAGAAACTTCGCACTCTACCGAAACACCGTCGGACAAAGGAGGCTGAGCTACAAGACTAAAAAGAAAGCGCTGCCCAATTTTTTCTCTGCAAATGGCAAGTTGATTGAGGTATGTATTGTTATCTTCCGACTTTACAAAAAACACCACCCGAATCACATTCTCAACGCACAAAATCTGCTCAATCAACTCGTCTATGGCAGCAGAAAAGTTGATTTTTGAAGTTTTGATATGTATCAGACAAGGAAACATTTTTTTTCTTATGGCAACAAAAGTTCAGAAAATTCTTTCTTATTATTCAATTTACCGATTGCAATCTGCACACATTCATCGGTTTGATTAAGTGCACGATAAAATTCTTCTTCGCCCAACGTATTGCGAGCAATGTAGGCATAAAGTTGCTTTTTTATAAGCCGTTCGGACTTTTTTACTTCCCCACTGCTTGCTAAAATTTCTCGTTTTTCGGCAAATTGCAAAAGTTCTTTCATTAGATTTTCTTCCTCTAAGAAAACTTCCAATGTTGCCCAATTTTTCTTCGATTTGAGAAATTGTCGGTTTTCATCCGAATAATTCAGAGCAAATTTATAAATAACTGCATGATTTACTAATTTGGTAAAAAATGGGGTTACGTCGGAAGTATCTGATGGAACAAAAACATCAGGCATAATCCCTCCTCCTCCATATACAATTCGTCCGTTAAGTGTCTTGAACTGAACGGAATCCTGCTGTTTTATGCTGTCCTGCGAATAAAATTCACCATGTTTATAGCGGTTCATTATCTCCATGTTATAATCTTCGCTATTACCCATTTCGTAAGGTTTCTGAATACAACGTCCCGCAGGAGTATAATAACGTGCAATAGTCAGACGCACAGCCGAATTATCGGCAAAAGGTATTTGCTGCTGAACTAAACCTTTTCCAAAAGAACGTCGTCCAACAATCAAACCTCTATCGTTATCTTGTATGGCTCCCGCAAAAATTTCACTTGCCGAACCCGAAAATTCGTCGATAAGCACTACAATAGGGTCTGCTTTGCAAGAGCCAGATCCATTAGCATTAACTTCGCTCCGAGGCAAAGCTTTTCCTTCGGTGTAAACAATCAACTGACCTTTTACTAAAAACTCGTTGATCATATTGATAGCAGCATCCAAATATCCTCCTGAATTTCCACGCAAATCGATAATAAACTCCGAGGCTCCTTGATTTTTTAGTTTTGCTATTGCAGTAAGAAATTCGCTATAAGTTTTCGCGCCAAATTTGCTAACAAAAATATAACCTATACGCGGAGCAATTAGATAAGCTGCCTCAACACTATGCACTGGTATATCGTCACGCACCACGTTGTAATGCAGAATTTCTTTTGTATTGCGTCGTTTGATACCGAGTTTTACATTCGTATGTTTTTTACCACGAAGTTTTTTAATCACCTTTTCGTTGTTAATATCCTTGCCAACAAAAACCGTATCGTTCACTTCAACAATTCTGTCTCCCGCCAAAAGTCCTGCCTTTTCAGAAGGTCCTCCACGAATAACATCTACCACATAAATCGTATCATTTTGCAAATTGAATTGCACCCCAATACCACTAAAACTTCCGTTCAGATCAGAATTTATTTCCTCAATGTCTTTAGCAGGAATGTACGACGAATGAGGATCGAGTGTTTTTATGATTTCTGGAATAATTTTTTCTTCAATCTGCGCCATATTAACAGTATCAACATACTGTGTTTCTATCATATTAAGTAAAACTGAAGTCTTACTTTGAGGTACATCTTCTGCCGAAATGCCACCAAAAGTATTCAAAATATTCTCTTGTTGACGTTGAGCGAAGAAAAATCCCACGTAAACTCCTACAGACAAAGCAATGACAATAATTAACGGAATGTATTTACTCTTCATCGGATTTATCGTCAATAAAACATGTTTCTATTCCTGCTTTTTCGAGCAAATCTATACCATCAGTAATGCGATAATGTTCACCAAAAACTACTCGTTTTATACCACTTTGGATGATTAGTTTTGCGCATTCGACACAAGGAGAGGCCGTAACGTAGAGTGTTGAACCTTCGCTGCTATTGTTAGAACGGGCCACTTTGGTGATAGCATTGGCTTCTGCGTGTAAAACATAAGGTTTTGAAACGTTATTTTCATCTTCGCAAACATTTTCAAAGCCCGATGGAGTTCCGTTATAACCATCTGAAATAATCATATTGTTCTTCACCAACAAAGCACCTACTTTACGGCGTTCGCAATACGAATTTTCAGCCCAAATACGAGCCATCCGCATATAGCGCTTATCTAAAAGTTTATTTTTATCTTCCATTGCTTTTCTTTATTTTTCAACCCAATCACCATTGGATTTTATTAAACTTACTAAACGTTCTATTGCCTCCGATTCTGGAATATTTTTTTCAATACACGTTTTTTCTTTATATAAACTTATTTTTCCTTTTCCTGCTCCAACGTAGCCATAATCTGCATCTGCCATTTCGCCCGTTCCGTTCACAATGCAACCCATTACTGCAATCTTAAGATGTTTGAGATGCGAGGTGGTTTGTTTTACTTTTTCAAGTGTAGTTTGCAAATCAAATAACGTTCTTCCACAACTCGGACACGCAACATATTCTGTGCGACTCATACGCACTCGAGTTGCTTGCAACATACTAAACTCTGTTTCAACTACCTGATTAGATGTACAATGATTATTTTGCAAAAAAACGCCATCTCCAAATCCATCGATAAAGAAGTGGCCCAAAAACATTCCGCACTCCAACTGAAACGTTTCAAAGTCTGTCTGATTGCTATCAAAACAAATCACGACAGGATTTTTACAATCGTTATTGAGCAAGAAATGGAAAAATCTGCGACTCTCGCCAATGCTTTCAACACGATGCAATAATATGATCTGAGGATTTTTTTCTAACACTTGCAATGTTTCTGGATTAAGGTCTACAAAACTTAAGCGAACAAAAATCTTTTGAGCAATGCTTTGCTCTTTCAAAAAAGCATCTAGTGTTTCATACAAAGGGAAAGTATTAGGAGAGTTTTCCCAATAGTTTGCATCTAGAATCAAAGGGATTTCTTGACTTTTTTCATTTTTTCCTGCAACATAAATAAAATCAGGCGGCGTTTCAAAACAACAATTCTCTGCACTTTCCGCCTTCAAAATAGAAACAGGGACATTGTTGCCTCCAACATTTTCCACAGCTATGGTTTTGCGACGCTGATATGCATAAGGATTGAATTTAGCAGAAATATCTTGATCAGAAACGATTTGCTCCTTAGCAGAAAGTTTTGAAATAATTTCTAACATTTTTCTTGCAATAGGAATCTCTTCCAAAGGATCTTCGGTAAGAGAAACCCGAAGTGTGTCACCAATGCCATCAATCAAAAGACCTCCAATTCCCACCGATGACTTCATTCTGCCCTCATCGCCATTTCCAGCTTCGGTAACACCCAAATGAAGAGGATAAACCAAACCCTCTTTTTGCATCGTTGCAGCCATCAGACGAACGGTTTGCATCATTACTCGGGTATTCGAAGCCTTGATTGAAACCACAACATTGTCAAAATCCACTTCATGACAGAGTCGTAAAAACTCCATACACGACTCTACCATTCCAAGAGGAGTATCGCCATAACGACTCATAATTCTATCGCTCAACGAACCATGATTTACTCCAATACGAACCGCTGTTTTATGTTTTCTACAAATTTCTAAAAATGGTAAAAATCGTTGCCGAATTTTATTCAACTCTTGATGATATTCTTCAACCGTGTATTCTAAATGTTTGAACGTATGTATGCCATCTACATAATTTCCAGGATTAATACGCACTTTTTCAACAAAAGTTGCAACCTCGTCGGCCACGGATGGGTTGAAATGGACATCGGCAACCAATGGAATGCCGTATCCTCTACTGCGCAATTCGGCTTGAATTTTCCGCAAACTCTCTACCTCCTTTTTTCCTTGAGTGGTAAAACGCAACATTTCGCATCCTGCATCAATCAATTCGATGCTTTGATTTACCGAAGCAGAGATGTCATTTGTATTTGTATTTGCCATTGATTGCACGCAAATAGGATTATCTCCGCCAATAAAAATGTCTCCAATTTGAACTTGTCTAACACTTCTACGCTTAAAATTGAATATAGAAGGAACGTATTTCATCTCATCTACAAAAAAATCTATGCAAAAATAATAAAAGTGAAGTAGAAACTATTACGAATCAACAAACAAAAAAAGGCCACAAAGTTTTTTGAGAGAAAGGATTTGCAGTTCTTTTTCCCATTTATTCAACAAAGATTTTCATAACGAGCAACTCGTTAAACTTTTCGTATCTTTGTCAGTTGAAATGAGTAGGAAAAATAAAAATTTTGAATCAAAAAGAACGGAGCTGATTGAACGGTTCGAAACTAGTTCAAACAGTGCTTATTTTGATGTTGAGGAGTTTGAAATCATCATTGAATACTACCTTAATTTTTTTGATACCGAATCAGCAGAAAAGGCATTAAAAATAGCTTTTGCTTTGCACCCAAACAACCCTGAATTATTAATAAAAAAATCAGTAATAAATTTCTACAAGGAGGACTTTAATGCGGCACTGCAATGCCTAAAAAACTTTCCAAATCCTGATGATACAGAAATGCTATTTTGGAAAGGGAAAGCACTAGTAGAGTTAGATTATATTGATGAGGCCTGCGAATGCTTTGAAACAATTGCCGAAATGGAACAAGACGACGAATTATTTGATGATCTTTGTTTAGACATCGCACAGGCCTTTCACAATGAAAGATTCCGCCAAATAAGCATTGATTGGCTCCAAAAAGGTTATGCTTTTAACAAAAAAAATTGCGAGTTGATTAATTATTATGCGTTCCAATGTACTTTTTTGAATCGCAACGAGGAAGCCATAAAACTACTCAATGAGTCGCTCGATTTGAATCCTTATCAAAGTGCTGTATGGGTACAACTTTGTGAAAACTTGCTCCAAATAGGCAAACACAACGAGGCTATGGAAGCCATTGATTTTGCCGTACTATTAGACAAAGAAAGCTACATAATTTGGAAAACAAAAGGAGAACTTCTTTGTGACATTAAAGAGGTTGACGAAGCAATAGACTGTTTTTCAAAAGCAAAAGATTGTGCCATATCATTGAGCGAAAAGTCCGAATGCTATTTCCTTTTAGCGACTTGCTTTGAGGAAAAAAGAGATTATAAAAATGCTTTATCGTGTTACCAAGAAAACATTCGTTTGAATATGATGCTCGGCATAAAAGATTCCGAATCGTTGTTGGGTTGTGCATTTTCTATGATAAGGTTGGAAAAGTATGAAGACGGCTTAAAAATTTGCGATGAAATAACCAACGAATTCCCTGACATTGAAGCTGGATGGTTTTATAAAGGTGAGATCCTTTTTGAATTTGATCGCATTGATGAGGCAACAGATTGCCTTCTAAAATTTATGGAAATAGGGGAAAATCAAGAATTATTACTTTCTGTTGTTGATTTGTTAGGAAAAAAATTTCTCGAAAATGAAAACTTTGAAAATGCACTTAAAATTTACAACAAAGGTGTTCAAATAAATAAGAACGATGACAAAATAAAACTACTTTTATCGGTTACTCATTACAAACTAAATAACAAAACTAAAGCATTTGAGATACTTAAAGAATTGGCAGGTCGCGATACCGATGCCATACCATTTTTCACAGATTTCTGCCCAGAAGCAAAAGAAGAAATAAATCTATTATTAAAATAACATCAAAAAAGAAAGAATATGAAAAAAACGCTCTTTATTCTCTCATTTTTATTTTTAACAACAGTCGCATTTACTCAAACTATACAACAAGCAGACAACGCAGAAAACGAATCAATCTTCAAAAAAATAGAAAATTGGTACGGAGAAAATATGAACTATTTCACCGTCACTGCACTAATGACAATAGAAAGTTCTTTCATTCCATTTCCTTCAGAGATTGTAATTCCTCCTGCTGCATTCGTTGCAAGCAACGAAGAGAGTTCGCTCAATATTTCCGATTCTTATGTTGTAAACATTCTACTCATTGTATTATTTGGTACGATAGGATCTTTACTCGGTGCTATTATCAACTATTTATTAGCCATTTGGTTGGGAAGACCTATTATTTATAAATTTGCCGACAGCAGATTCGGACGGATTTGTTTGTTGAGTAGTGAAAAAATTAAACATGCAGAAGACTATTTCAATCAACACGGAAAAGTTTCCACTTTTATAGGACGTTTGATTCCTGGAATTCGACAGTTGATTTCTATTCCTGCAGGATTGGCTAAAATGAATTTTATTCCATTTATTATTTATACCACTTTAGGAGCAGGTATTTGGAATGTAGTTTTGGCAACATTGGGTTACATCGCTCACGGTCAAATGGATTTAATAAACAAATACAGTCACGAAGTTTCAATGATTATTCTAATCATTATGGGTTTGATTATTTTGTATTTTATAGGTAAAAAAATCCTTAAAAGAAAAAGACAATGAAAAAATTTGGTTTAATTGGCTTTCCGCTTGAACATTCTTTTTCTCGCAAGTTTTTCTCTGAAAAATTTGAAAAGGAAAATATTGATGCCGTATATAATTTATATGAGTTAGAAAACATCAATTTATTTTCCAAGCTCGTAAAAAACGAAAATCTTTACGGATTAAATGTCACCATTCCCTACAAAGAAGCCATCATCCCTTTTTTGGATAAAATTGACGAAACTGCAAAAAAAATTGGAGCTGTAAATGTGATTAAATTCGACAAGAACCAAAATCAACTTATAGGATATAATTCTGATTGTGTTGGTTTTGAGAAATCGTTATTGCCACTGCTAAAATCACATCATTCAAAGGCTTTGATTTTAGGCACAGGAGGAGCTTCTAAAGCAATAAATTATGTCTTGCAAAAATTAAATATCGAAACCAAATTCGTATCACGCACTGCAAACAAAAATCAACTTACTTATCAAGACTTGACAAAGGAAATAATGGAGCAATTTACAATAATTGTAAACACAACACCACTTGGGATGTTCCCTAAAATAGAAACATTTCCTCCAATTCCTTATATTTTTTTAACCTCAAACCACCTTTTATTCGATTTGGTTTATAACCCCAAAGAAACCGCTTTCTTAAAATATGGTTTATTGCATGGTTGTAGCATAAAAAATGGTTACGAAATGCTTGTAGAACAAGCACTTGAATCTTGGAGAATTTGGAATAAATAATAAGGAAACAAAAAAAAGAGAAGACTCTCATCTTCTCTTTTTTTTATAATATCGTTATTCTCTCTTTAGAAATTCTGAGGAACAACTAATCCTTCGTTATCCTTTGACCAACTATCACTTATATCCCAGAACAATGGACTATTTGCTAAGTTCTGACCTCCATCTTGTTGAACTGCAGGAAGTAAGTAACTATTATAGTTTTCTATTTCCTCCGTAGTAGTTGGTGTATCACCCCAAGGAATACGACGAATTTGGATTTCATTATCAGGTCTTCCTGCATAGTTCCATTGATTGATTTTAACAGGGAACAAACGTGGATAACCCGTACGACGGAAAGTTGTCCATGCCTCCAAACTCATCGGGAAGTTTGCTAACCATTTTTGTGTTATAATTTTTTCCAATTTTACCTCTTCTGTATCAGAATCGTTCCACTTTACACCTACTGTTACACGTCCCTCTAAATTATTCTCCTTGTCGTAGTAGTCTACATAATCAACGTCTTTTACCGTTTCTTGAAGTTTATAAGTTGCAGCTTTAGCCATCGCTCCAACTTCTTCAAAACCAAGATCAATACCTTCATTGTAAAAATCTTCTGCTGTACCGCCCATATTCCAACCACGCAAAGCACCTTCTGCTTGCAAGAAAAGAACTTCTACAACCTTGAACCATGTAAAATTCAAGAACTGAACATTTGTAGATACCTCTGAGAAAGTTAAATAATCGGTTTTACTCTGACTTTGAGGTTTCAACATAATACCCTGACGTACACCCAACGTCTGACTGTTCTTCTTCAAACTTGTTATGCCTGTATTTTTGTCCTTCAAATCATAGCCATGTTTTCCTGCTCCATTGTTGATAAAGTAGTAATCCAACATAGGATGTCCGTAGCGTTTTGCAATATTTTCCAACGATGCACTTAAACGTGTATCTTCCCAACCCACTGCTATTTTATACAATGGGTGAACCAAGTTGCGCTCCTTCGACTTGAATCCTATATCGTCGTCTCCCAATTCCAAAACTCCTAATGCAACAGCTTTCTCTGCAATCTCTTGAGGTGTCTCGCTAGTAGTTGGTTCCCCATTACGATAAAGTTGGATAGACTCCTTAACATTCGCCATGTTCAACGCCATACGCAACTGAATTGAGTTCGCAAATTTTACCCAGTTATCCCACATCCAACCACATGGAGATCCTGCCGTTGTCCCCTCTACTCTCTTTAATTGAGCAACGCTTGGTTGATAAGCATTCAATGTATCTACGGCATCACGCAAATCTTGAATAATCGCACCATAAGCCTCTCTAGGAGAAAGATACGTCAACGGATAAGTCTCCTTCAACACTCGCCAATCATAATAAGCGATAGGACCATTACAATCGGCAATGGCCAACATACTATAACCATACATAATCTTAGCTATCGCAGCCAAATCTCCACGACCCAAATCAGACGCAGCTGCAATAGCTGGAGCTATGTAAGGATACAATTTTGGAGTTTCTCCATA
>JAGCAG010000015.1 GCA_017652785.1 Paludibacteraceae bacterium
AAATAACCCTGAGAACTTGTAAAATAAGCCATGATTTTCTCCTATCATGACTTATTATAGCACCAACTTTCTGCTCAAACAATAGAAAAAGGCTGTTGCTCTCATTTTTTGAGGTTTTGAAGTGACCCCAAAAATTTGGACGGTTAAAATTACGTGGAATGGGTTCGGTATTGTACCGGACTCATTCCTTTTAATGTTAAAGATACTCTCTCATTGTTGAAATAGCAAATGTATTCTTCAAGTTTTTGCTTGAAATCTTCTACTGAAGCAAATGTTTCACCGAAGAACATTTCAGTTTTCAATCTTCCGAAGAAATTCTCCATTGCGCTATTATCCAGACAATTCCCTTTTCTGGACATACTTTGAGTGATGTTGTGTGCTTTAAGCAATCTGCGATACTCATTCATTTGATATTGCCAGCCTTGATCAGAATGCAGTAATGGCTCAACTCCAATCGGTATTTTTTCAAACAAACGTTCAAGCATTGTTCTTGTTTGAGCAAACGATGGAATTGAACTTATACAATGAGCTACAATTTCATGATTAAACAAATCCATTACCGGCGACAAATAAACTTTTTCATTGCACACACTGAATTCTGTCACATCAGTAACCAGTTTTTCAAACGGCTTTTGTGCCTGAAATTGACGATTCAGTACATTATCTGCAATCTTCCCCACATCTCCTTTATAAGAACGATATTTACTTTTTTGTTGCTTTCCAAACAAGCCCATCGTATTCATCAACCTTTGTGTTGTTTTGTGATTTATAACTCTTCCTTGCTGCAGAAGAGTTATATGTACACGGCGATAACCATAACGCCCTTTATGCCGTTCAAATATGTTTTTGATTTGCTTTTTTACTTCCTCATATTTATCGGGCTTGCAAAAAAGTTTCAGCTGATAATAATAAGTACTTTGCGACATCTTGCCAACAACGAGCAATTCATCTAATGGATATTTGTGCCTCAGTTCAGAGATTATTTTCGCTTGTTCTTTCTTGCTCGCTCGTTGGCAAGAACCAAGGCATTTAATTTTTTTAGGTATTCAATCTCCATTCTAAGCCGCCGGTTTTCGGCGATTAATGGATTCTCTTCTTCCTGAGAGCGTGGCTTTTTCCTGGGACGCCCTTTGCCGGGGCCACAGGCTCTTCCGCGTCGTTCTTCCATAAGACCTTGTATTCCTCCTTCCAAGTATTTTCGTTCCCACAATTTCAACCGATTGGCATACTTGTTTGCTTCGGCTGTTGTTGAAAGATTCCAATGTTTGCGAACAGTCTCAAAATAATTCAAACCATTCTCTAGCTTATCTAATATAGCACAAAGTTTGAATTCTACACTGTACTGACGCTGTTTTTTTTGTTTTTTTTCCATAAAAAAGTACACCTCAAAAGTTGTGTCCAACTTTTGGGGTGCACTTCAAAACCTAATGTTTCGTAGCAGCCTCTTTTCTTTGTAGTTTTTTTATAATTTTCTCCATCTTGGGAGTTTTGGGGAGTTCTGCTTCAAGCCCGTCAGGAGCAATCCAATAATCAATTTTTCCTTTACCGACAATCAATGT
>JAGCAG010000016.1 GCA_017652785.1 Paludibacteraceae bacterium
GCTTTTGCTGTTAATGAAAAATTTTGTGGCTCAGGAAAGAAATCAACACCATACATCGTGTTGAATCGTCGTGCAAACTTACGAGCCATCTCCATGTTTTGTTCTTGATCTTTTCCAACAGGAACTTTTACTGCACGATGTTGTAAAATATCAGCAGCCATAAGAGTTGGATATGTGAGCAAACCTGCATTGACATTTTCGGGTTGCTTACGGGCTTTTTCCTTGAAAGTTGTGCAACGCTCCATCTCTCCTAAATAAGCATTCATATTGAGGAACAAATAAAGTTCAAGCACCTCTTTCACATCACTTTGCACATAAATAGTTGCCTTTTCTGGATCAATTCCGCATGCTAAATATTCGGCCAAAATCGTATTTGCACTACTAATGATGTTTTCTGGTTTTGGACGCGTAGTTAGCGAATGCCAATCGGCAATAAAAAAATAGCAATTATATTCGTTTTGCATCTGCAAAAAACTCTGTATTGCACCAAAATAATTTCCTAAATGTAAATTTCCTGTCGGACGAATTCCGCTTACAACAATTTCCATATTATTTTTTTTATGTTTTATAGTAGAAACGCAAAGATAATGAAAAGAAACGATTTCTATTCTTGTCAGTTTTTATCACGAACTATTTTGTAATCCTCGTTTCGCGAAATCCAACGCATCAAAAACAAAATTGCTCCTGAAGCTATTAAACTCACCAAAACAACCCAAAGCATTTTCTGCTCCAAATAACCCGAATTTTGCAACATTTCCATTCCAAAAAAGTAAGTTGCCAAAACCGAAATTAAGTTATTAATAAAATGTGCAAAAATGGCAGGAAAAATAGAACCCGAATAATATACAATATAACCTAAAATTGCTCCAAGGAACATTCGAGGGACAAATCCATAAAACTGAAAATGAACGAAACTAAATAAAAAAGCCGAAATCCAGATTCCCCAATGAATACCAAATTTCTCAGCAAAAATTCGTTGCAAAACACCTCTAAACAACACTTCCTCCGCAAAAGCAGGAAGCAACGCCATAACAGAAATATTTACACTCAAACCCGAGGCGGAAGTGTCACTCAAAAACTGTTGAGTAAGCATCATTGCTTTTGCCTCTGTTTGTTTCATCCAAAGTTCTACTTCACTCAAAAAATCGGGTAAAACCAACGCTTCATTTATCTCAGCCAAAGCACCTACTGCTGGAATCAAACAAATAATAAGCAAAATAGCCAACAAATATTGAGTTATTTCTGTTTGACAAAAAGATAAAAATGAACTTGTTTTTTCCGAAAACAAATAAGCGCAAACAAAAGATGGAAACAAAAAAACAAAAACGGTTTGTATTGCTTGAGATATTTTCAATGAAATCAAATCTCCTTCCAATGGCAAAAAGAGCAAACTCAAGGCAATAGCAATTGACAAACCAAGTAACACCATCGAAAGCAGGAATGCAACTTTCGAAAGCAACGACTTCTTAGAAAACAAACCTCTTAAAAAACTCATACGTAACTATTCTCCTCCGATTTCTGAATTTCGCGAACCATCAACTGAATTGTAGTATTTCCAGCAAAAAAGTTTTCCTCCAACGTATAGCAAACATCAATAGGTTTCTTCGATTTTAGAGTATCAAAAAAGTGTCCCATTTTGAAAGCTATACCACCCATTACACTCGAATTTAAAGGGTCTCTTAAATCAAGTTTCAAATGCTCTTGTTCTTTCCCCACCAAACGACTTGTTCCCGCATCAATCGTGTTTTTTGTTACAAAAATTGGTTTCATATTACCTGGCCCGAATGGAGCAAATTGCTTCAAAATTCGCATAAACTTCGGTGTAATACTATTGAAGTCAATTATTGCATCAATATCAGTTTGTGGAGTGAGTTGTTCTGGAAGGATATTCTCCGAAACATATTTTTCAAAGCGTCTTGAAAATTCTTCCACATTTTCCACTTTCATCGACAAACCTGCCGCATAAAGATGTCCCCCAAAGTTATCTAACAAATCGCGACAAGAATCAATCGCAGCATACAAATCAAACCCAGGAACTGAACGCGCCGAACCCGTTGCCAATCCATTGGAAGAGGTTAAAACCACCGTAGGCTTGTAATACTCCTCCGACAAACGCGATGCCACAATTCCAACAACTCCTTTATGCCAATCAGGATTATAAACCACGATAGACTTTCGGGTTTCATAATTGATATTGTTTTTGATATAAAAGATAGCCTCTTCCGTAATGTTTTTATCCAAATCTTTTCTATCGTTGTTCAATTCATTTATCGAATCACTCTTTTCTCTTGCAAAATCAACATCTTTCGATAC
Source organism: Paludibacteraceae bacterium (assembly GCA_017652785.1). Taxonomy (GTDB): domain Bacteria; phylum Bacteroidota; class Bacteroidia; order Bacteroidales; family Paludibacteraceae; genus RGIG9608. Next base: position 2,314 of record JAGCAG010000016.1, read on the forward strand.
TAAAAGGTCAACCACTTCCGTAGCCGTTCTCATTCGCCCAGAAGCATTGATTCTTGGTCCAAGTTTGAACACGATGTCGCTCACAGAAATCTCCTTCCCCTTCAAATCACTCACATCAATAATGCTCTGAAGTCCGATGCTAGGGAAAGTGTTGAGTTGTTTCAGACCAAAGAACATCAGTGTACGATTTTCACCAGTAATGGGTACAATATCGGAAGCTATACTCACTGCAACCAAATCAAGCAACGGTGTGAGTTCCGAAAAAGGAATATCGTTGCTAATTGCAAATGCTTGAATCAACTTGAAACCCACTCCACAACCCGAAAGATGTTTATAAGGATAATTGCAATCCAATCTTTTTGGGTCGAGAACTGCCACCGCATTAGGTAATTTTTCATCAGGGTTATGATGATCACAAATAATAAAATCAACACCTAAACTATTGGCATAATACACTTTTTCTACAGCTTTTATGCCACAATCAAGCGTAATAACCAATTGAAAACCATGTTCAGCAGCAAAATCAATTCCTTTCATCGAAATACCATAACCTTCGGTATAACGATCGGGAACATAGTAAGCAACATTGGATGTATAACGTTGTAAAAACTTGTAAACTAAAGCAACAGCTGTAGTTCCATCAACGTCATAATCTCCATAAATTAAAATCTTTTCTTTGTGTCCTATTGCACGATTAAGTCTATCAACAGCTTTCGCCATATCTGCCATCAGAAATGGGTCGTGCAAAGAAGTCAGTGTTGGCCGAAAAAACAACCTTGCTTCCTCAAAAGAGGTAATGCCACGTTGAACCAATAATTTTGCTAAAATTGGGTCAACGGAAAGTTTTTGCGCTATGTTTTCTTGACATTTTTGTTGTTCATCGGTTAAGTCGGTAAAAATCCATTTACTTGTCATTATATTATGTTTTTTTCTTCACAAAGAGCAAACCTTTCAGAAACGTAAACCATTATCATAAAATGATTTATAAAAATCCTAAAAGGGTTGCAAAGGTACGAATTTTTGAAAGAAAAAAAGGACAATCGTTCCGACTTATTTATAAAAATTATGCTCAAAAGCACTAAACTCATCTTTTTTCAATATCAAACGCTTCCATACTCCACGAAGAAATCCAGTGCCATAACCCAAAAGTTGAACAAAAGAAGCTATTATTGCCAAGAATCCTATTTTCACACTTTTCTCTTTGATTGATGCATCAAAGAAAATAAGCAACATATAAATTAGAATCAAAGAAAAGAGTTTAGGATAAAAACAAGAAATAATGCTCAAAAACAACACTCCAAGCGTAAAACAAGCTGGTAGAAAATGAACCAATTTTAAAGAATCAGGGTAACGTTTATAAAGATTTATACGAGCAATTCCCGAATTATGAACTTGTTTAAAAAACTTACAAAAATCGGTTCTACGCTTATGATAAACCCACGAACGAGGAAATAGTCGACAACTATAATTATGCTTAAATATGCGAATACTTAAATCAATATCTTCGCCAAAACGCATAGAAGAAAAACCTCCAAGAATTTCAAAAACACTTTTCTTTATGCCAAAATTGAAACTTCGAGGATAGAATTTATCCAATTTATGTCTTCCGCCACGTATTCCACCCGTAGTAAAAAACGAAGTCATCGAATAATTAATCGCTTTTTGGACATCTGAGAACGAAGAATGTGCCCTATCTGGTCCACCAAAAGCATCACAAGGATTTTGACTTAATTCCTCAAAAATAGAAGAAAGATAGTGTTCTGGAAGAATGCAATCCGAATCCAAAATCAAAAGATAATCACCATTTGCCTTTGTTGCTCCAAAATTTCTAGTTTGACCTGGACCTGAATTTTCCTTATAAAAATATTGAATACAAAAACTTTTGAGATATTTTTCCACAATATGCTCACACTTAACTTCCGAACCATCTTCAACAATTACAACCTCAAAATCGGAAAATGACTGATTTGTCAAACTAAACAAAAGTTCATCAACCTCGTTTGGACGATTAAAAACCGGAACTATTATGGAAAAATAAGACATAAATTATTTTTATTTTCAAAACTTCACTATCAATGCGCTTCGAGCCAATTTCGGCCAACACCAATATCTGTTTTCAAAGGAACTAAAAGAGGGAAAGCATTTTCCATTTCTTCTTTTATAATTTGTTTAACTTGATCCAATTCGTGAGAAAAAACATCAAAATTAAGTTCGTCGTGCACCTGAAGAATCATTTTTGATTGAATTTTTTCTCTCTCAAATCGTTGTGCTATACGTACCATTGCAACTTTTATAATATCTGCAGCAGAGCCTTGTATCGGCGCATTTATTGCATTTCTTTCAGCATAACCTCTTACGTTTGCATTACGAGAATTAATATCGGGAAGATAGCGCTTACGATGAAAAATTGTTTCCACATAACCATTTTGTTTTGCCACTTCAACTGATTTTTGCATATACTCTTTCACTTGCGGAAAAACCTCAAAATATCCATCAATCAACTCTTTAGCTTCTTGACGAGAAATAAGCAAACGCTCAGAAAGTCCAAAAACAGAAATTCCATAAATAATTCCAAAATTTGCTGTTTTAGCTTTACGGCGCATATCCGAGGTCACTTGTTCAATTGGAACCTTATAAATATTTGCCGCCGTGGCAGCGTGAATATCTTGATCGCTCAAAAAGGCACGAATCATATTTTCATCTTTGCTCAAATGTGCCATTATTCGCAACTCAACTTGAGAATAATCAGCACTAAGAAAAACATTCCTATCTGAAGCGATAAATGCTTTACGAATCTCTTTTCCTTGCTCGTCTCTAATGGGAATATTTTGTAAATTTGGATTACTTGAACTCAAGCGACCTGTTGCCGTAATAGCCTGATTAAAAGAAGTATGTATTCGACCTGTTTTGTTATTTATCAACTTTGGAAGAGCATCAATATAAGTACTTAACAATTTTTTCAATCCTCTATATGAAAGAATTTTCTCAACAACAAAGTGCTTACTCTTTAAGGATTCAAGTGTATCTTCATCGGTAATGTATTGTCCTGTTTTTGTCTTTTTAGGTTTATCAACAATTTTAAGTTTATCAAAAAGCAACTCTCCGATCTGCTTTGGAGAACTAACATTCAATTCATATCCTGCTACTTGACGTATTTCTCGTTCAATTTTATGCATCGCATCGGTCATTATCTGCGACGATTGTCCCAATGCAAAATCATCAATTAAAACACCATTTCTCTCAATTTGAGCCAAAACTTTCACCAAAGGCATTTCAATATCAAAAAATAATTCTTCCAAATCGTTTTCCTTCAGTTTTGGTTCTAATTTTTCCCGAATTTGCAGCGTAATATCTGCATCTTCCGCAGCATAATCACAAATCAATTCTGGCGAGATCTGACGCATTGAAAGTTGATTCTTTCCCTTTGTACCTATCAGTTCTTCGATATGAATAGTTTGGTAATTGAGCAGAATCTCAGCCAAATAATCCATTCCATGTCGAAGTTCGGGATTAATCAAATAGTGGGCAATCATTGTATCAAACAACTTTCCAGATACCTGAACACCATAATTTTGCAAAACCAAAATATCAAATTTAAGATTTTGTCCTGTTTTTTCTATTGCAGAATCCTCAAACACGATTTTGAATTTATCAACAATCGATTGAGCATCAACCTGATTTTCAGGGATTGGCACGTAAAACGCCTCGTGAGGTTTCACCGAAAAAGAGAGTCCAACAAGTTGCGTACTTATCGTGTCAACTGACGTTGTTTCAGTATCAAAACAAAACATAGTTTGCTTTGAAAGCATTTCTACCAACTGCAGAATCTCCTCTTCGGAACGAATCAATTTATATTCATGAACAACAGTTTTTATCGTTGAAAATTGAGTCTCCTGACTTACCTCTTCACTAACGGATTCTTCTTCATTATCATCAAAAAGAGAAAGCATTTGAGGTTTCTCTTTTTTTGTTTCAGACGTCGCAAGACTCAATTTGTTGATGTAAGAACGAAATTCCAATTCTGTGAATAACTCCAATTGTTTTTCTTTATTAGGTTCTTTTCTCCGAAAAACTTCTTCATCAAAAACAATAGGAACATCTGTTTTTATAGTAGCAAGAAAATATGAAAGTTTGATTTGATCTACATTTTCCTCCACCTTCTTTTTTATAGCTCCTTTGAGTTTATCTGTGTTTTGCAATAAATTTTCTATATTCTCGAATTCGTCTAATAACTTTATTGCCGTCTTTTCTCCAACTCCAGGACATCCAGGAATGTTATCAGAAGAGTCACCCATCAAACCAAGCAAATCAATCACTTGATTCACAGTTTTCAAATTCCATTTTCTCAGCACCTCATCTACTCCTAAAACATCAAATCCTGCATTTCCATGACGTGGTTTATAAATAAAAACATGTTCAGAAACTAACTGTCCATAATCCTTATCTGGAGTCATCATAAAAACTTCAAAATCAAGTTTTTCCGCTTGTTTTGCAAGTGTTCCAATAACATCATCAGCTTCAAAACCATCAACTTGAACAACAGGAATTTGATAAGCCTCAATCAATTTCTTAATATAAGGAATAGCTTTTCTTATATCTTCTGGAGTCTCTTCTCGTTGCGCTTTGTAAGCATCAAAAATTTCATGTCGAAATGTAGGTCCAGATGGATCAAATACTACCGCAATGTGAGTTGGTTGTTCATGTTTGAGAACATCTTCCAACGTATTTAGAAAACCAAAAATAGCCGACGTATTCAACCCCTTTGAATTGACTCTCGGCATACGCATCAAAGCATAATAAGCTCTGTAAATCAAAGCATAAGCATCAAGTAAAAACAATTTCTTCATAAACACTCTGTTGCGTTTTTCAATCCAAATCTAAATCCATCTGAGAATATAATTTAGAAAATGTAGGATTTTCATTAAGCATCTTATTTAACTTTTCTTCCGAAGTATAAAATTTCTCATCGTTATCCTCTTTTTGACTAACCTCGACTGAAAAATTGACAAAATCATTAGAAAGTTTATCTCTCAAAAAAGCAATGATTTCTACTTTATCATCCACTATCTCCTTCTGTTGCAACTGATTAACAACAAGAACAACGTACGAATTATTTTGTTTTTGAGGCAAATATTTCAACATTGTCCTACTTAGAGAAGCATTTTTTTCTCGCACATCAGTGGCAAAACTTTTCCAGAGTTCCACAAAAGAATCTTCGGAATAATCACAATTTTTTTGTTCTACTTTTATTTTCTCAGAAGTTTCTTGATTTTTTTCCTTTTTTTCAGGAATTTCAGTAGTTGACGTTGAAATAGAAATTGTCGGTCTAAATCCCTTATTTTGAATATTGTTTGTTGCTTTTACCTCTGTTTTTATAGATTGTTGTAACGAAGGTTGTGGTACAGAAACATTTGTTTGTTTTTGTTCTACGTTTACTTGAGAATCTTTCTTTATGGGAGAAATGTCATTTTTTTTTTCAATCTCAACCACTGTTGGATTCTGAATCTGACACAATCGAATGAGAGTTATTTCTATCAAAAGTCGTTTATTTCTGCTTGTTCTAAAAGCCAAATCGCATTCGTTTATCAACATCAAAGCTTTATAAATAAATGCTATTCCACACGTTTTAGATTGCTCTACATAACGCTGTTCAACTTCTTCTGTCGCTTCAAGCAAACGCGTTGTTGAAGCATCTGAACTCACCATAACATTGCGCAAATGTTGAGCTAATCCTATTATGAAATGTTGCATATCAAAACCTTTATTCAAGATTTCGTCAAAAATTAGCAACGACTGAGAAACATCTCCTTTATAAAAATTCTCAACAAGAGTAAAATAATACTGATAATCAAGAACATTAAGGCTTTCAATAACGCTCTTATAAGTAATGTTTGTTCCGCAGAAACTAACTATTTGATCAAAAATAGACAAAGCATCGCGCATACCTCCATCTGCTTTTTCGGCAATCACACTCAAGGCTTGTTTTTCTGCAATAACATTTTCACTTTTTGCTACAAAAAAGAGGTGTTCTACAATGTCATTTATGCCTATTCTATTAAAATCGTAAATCTGACAACGCGATAAAATTGTTGGAATAACCTTGTGTTTTTCCGTTGTTGCCAAAATAAAAATAGCATGAACTGGAGGTTCTTCCAGTGTCTTCAAAAAAGCATTAAATGCTGCTTGCGAAAGCATATGAACCTCATCAATAATAAACACGCTATATTTTCCTATTTGAGGAGGAATTCTAACTTGTTCGGTCAAACTACGAATATCTTCCACCGAATTATTCGAAGCCGCATCCAACTCATGTATATTAAAAGAGTGTTGTTCGTTAAAAGCACGACAAGAATCACATTCGTTGCAAGGTTCTCCATCGGGTGTTATGTTAAGACAATTTATTGCTTTAGCAAAAATACGAGCACAAGAGGTCTTCCCCACTCCACGAGGACCACAAAACAAATAAGCATGAGCCAAATGTTTAGTAGCTATTGCATTTTTTAACGTAGAGGTTAAATTTGACTGTCCTACAACGGTTTGAAAAGTCGAAGGTCTATACTTTCTTGCAGAAACAATATAATCGTTCATAAATTCTCTCTTTTATCGCAAATATACAAATTTTTGTGTGAGTTAGATATTAATCTTATGGAGCAAGAAAATTCAAAGCATTGGGCAAAACGCTCACTTCTACATCCGAATGTGTACCAAGTTGTACTCCATCGGCCTCTATTTCAAAAGGAATTTTTGAATAAAAAGCAAAACATTTGGTCTTGTAAGATTCTACACAAGGGTGATCCAACAGATTCCCAAAAAACAAGTGTTTTATGGCTAAAAGGATAGCTTTGAATGAAAGCTTCTTCACAACGGTTACATGAAAATATTCGTCGTTTGGTACCGCATCTGGAGTTTGCTTCAAACCTCCACCCGTATAACAACCATTTCCTACACTTATGGTATAAACGCGCTCATTAAGCACCTCCTTTCCATCACAAAAGACACTCATTTTTAACGACTTATGAACAAAAACGGCAATAAATACTGCCAAAGAATAAATCCAACCGCCACTTAAAAAATGTTTTTTTATTGCGCTTACAACCTTTATCACTTCGGCATCAAAGCCCATTCCTATAGCATTAAGAAAATATGATGTATTACCAGAAAGAGTTGCTTTACCCACATCAACAAGTTTCTTCTTCCCAGTTTTCAACAAACTTAAGGAATCCTTTAAGTTGCGAGTTATTCCCCAAAAACGCCCCCAATCATTACCTGTTCCATAAGGAACCAAAGCAATACAAGCATCTGATTTATTTTCTATTGAAGAAGAAAAAACTCCATTTACGACCTCATTCAGTGTGCCATCTCCTCCAAAAACTACCAAGTTCAAGCAACCTTTTTCTACACATTCTTGGGCTATCTTCGCTGCATGACCCTTGTATTGAGTCCACACCAAATCAATGTCAAGTTCCAGTTCCTTTATACATTCATGTATTTTCTTCAAATCCTTATTCAAGAGTTTCTCCCCTGCATAAGGATTAAGAATTGCACACCACTTGTTATTTTCCATTAAAAAATGTGATCTTTTTTACTTAACAAAAACATGTCGAGCAATGTAATTGCTGCCATTGATTCTACGATGGGAACTGCACGAGGCACAACACAAGGATCGTGACGTCCCTTTGCTTGTAATACCACCTCTTCTCCATCGCGATTTATAGTTTGTTGTGGCTTAAAAATAGTTGCAGTAGGTTTAAATGCCACTCTAAAATAGATATCTTGTCCATTAGAAATTCCACCTTGTATGCCTCCAGAAAAATTCGTTTTTGTTGAAACTTTATTATCCTTAATACAAAAAGAATCGTTTGCTTGCGAACCTCTTAATGAGACGTTTTCAAAACCACTTCCGTAGTCAAAACCCTTTGCCGCATTGATAGAAAGCATAGCAGAAGCCAATCGTGATTGTAACTTATCAAAAACTGGCTCACCTAAACCAATTGGTACATTTTTTACTACACAAGCAATAACTCCACCAACAGAATCTCCTTCCGAACGTACTTGTTCAATAAAGTGAATCATTTTCTCTGCCGTTGCTGAATGTGGACAACGAACAGCATTTTCTTCCGATGCAAAAAGGTCTAGTTCTTCATAACTTTTGTTTAAAGCTATTTCTCCAATTTGAGAAGTATAAGCAGAAATTTGAATTCCAATTTTCTTCAAAGCCATTTTAGCAAAAGCCCCTGCAACAACTCTCGACACAGTTTCTCGCGCCGACGATCGTCCTCCTCCTCTATAGTCACGCAAACCATACTTCTGCTCATAAACATAATCAGCATGCGAAGGACGAAAACAATCTTTCATTGATTCATAGTCGTGCGAATGTTGATTTTCATTATAAACAACAAAACCTATCGGAGTTCCTGTTGATTTCCCGTCAAAAACCCCCGAAAGAATATGCACTTTATCTGTCTCTTTTCGTGGTGTAGAAATTGAGGACTGACCTGGTTTGCGTCGGTCTAGTTCTTGTTGAATAAAGTCCTCATCAATAAAAATTCCTGATGGAAAACCATCAATCACACCCCCAAGAGCCTCACCATGTGATTCTCCGAAGGTAGTCAATCTAAATATTTTTCCAAACGAATTGGACATTCTTTAAAAACAAATTAATGACAACCACAGCCACTATCACAACCACAATCGCCACAATCGTTTCCAGAACAATTGCAACCACCGCACTGATGCATTCCAAAACGAGCAATGTCGGCTTCAGTTGCTTCATGAATATCCAAAATTTCTCCAACAAAATGAAGATCTTCTCCTGCCAAAGGGTGATTAAAATCAACTGTTATTGCTTCTGCCTTTACTTCTACAACTTCGGCATTCAACTGATTTCCTTCCGAATCAATCAATGGAACCACATTTCCTTTGAAAACAATTTCCTCATCTAACTCACCATCTTTTTCAAACACCGAACGTGGCAAATCAATAATGTTTTCTTGTTCATACTCCCCGTAAGCATCAGCGCAAAGTAATGTAAAATCATACTGATCGCCTACGTTCAAATCATTAAGTTGCTCCTCAAACCTTGGCAACATCATACCAACACCTGAAATAAACATCAATGGTTGTCTTGGATCGGTTTCCTCCATCAATTCTTCTTGACCAACTTCACCCACATATAATTTGTAAGAAGTTGAAATAAATTTCTTTATCATTTTTTCTATTCTTTATTTAATTCTTTGGCAAAAATACAGAAAAGTTGTGAAAATACCGACAAACAAAAGGGAGTTAAAAAGGTCAAAAAGGTCAATACCATCAATTGAAGAAAAAATAAGAGTTATCCTGACTAGATAAATTTATTTAACTTTTTTAAGCAGAAAAAAAACGTGCTACAAACTTATTTTTCCAACAATGAAGAAAATTGCGAAAGAGAACGATTCACCCAGAAAGGTACCGAATCCAAGTCTGCAACTACATGGTAATACAAAAGAAATTTTCCGTTTTCTTCAAAAAAACTACTATCGCGCAAAAGAAAAGGCACAAAGTCACATTTTATAAACGTCGTATCCTTTGGAACATAATTAGGATCTTCTTCAGGATGAAAAGCATAACTCTTTACTTTTTCCGTAAGATCCACTATTTTTTGTTCCGATAAAGAATAAATATTCTCCAATTGTTCCGATTTTTGAGAATAGAAGGCTGCCGACTTTTGTACGTCGTTGTGCGAAACACCGTGCTTATCCATTATGTTTTGATAAAAAAGTGTACGATCTTCCCTATCACGAATATTCTTTTCATCAAACATCGCTTCAAGCACATTTATTTCAGCAATAACTTCTGCAAGTTTTTCTTCTTCAAGTAGCACAAAATCTCTTTCTTGACAAGAAATCAAGAGAAGAAAAAAACACAAAAAGAGACTAATTTTTTGCTTCATTCTCAGTCTTTTTTTTCTTAAAAATTTCGTCAATAGTAGTACTAAAATCTTCTCGATGAAAAATAAACAACCAAAAAATTCCTATTGTAATAGCAGAATCGGCAAGATTAAAAACTGGGCTAAAGAAAATCTCTCCTCCAAAAAACGGTACCCAATCAGGGATTGTAAACAATGGAAAATAAAGCATATCCACAACTTTCCCATAAAACAAAGGAGCATAACCTTCACCAGAAAAGAGTGTTGCGACATCAAAGAAAGTGCTTTCACTAAAAATTAATCCATAAAACAAACAATCGATTACATTGCCTATTGCTCCGGCTAAAATCAACGACAAACAAAGTAGAAAACTCAATTTATATTGCTGACGAACAAGTTTAGCAACATAATAAATAAGCACACCAATAAGCAACAAACGAAAAGTAGTCAAAAACAACTTACTTCCAATGGTCATTCCAAATGCCATTCCATTATTCTCAACAAAAAGAATATAAAACCAATCAAAAACCCGAATACTTTCACCCAAAGTCATTGATGTTTTAATCCAAAACTTGCTAAGTTGGTCAATAAATAATATTGCCAATATAAAAACGGCAATTATAATATTCCTATTCTTCATCACACAAAAAACCTTTCTAAAAAGAAAGGTTCATTTTTTTATTTTATAATTTATTTCCTACCTTGCTTTGCTTCGATGCTCAACGTTGCATGAGGCACCGCTTTCAAACGTTCTTTCGGGATCAATTTACCTGTTTCTCGACAAATGCCGTAAGTTTTATTCTCAATACGTACCAAAGCTGCTTGTAAATGCTGAATAAACTTCATCTGACGCTGAGCTTGTTGACCTATTTCCTCTTTCGAAAGCGTAGAGGCTCCCTCTTCAAGAACTTTAAAACTTGGAGATGTATCAGTAGTATCGTTTCCGTAAGTATTTGCCATACTTGCACGCAACTCATCATAATAACTTTGTGCGCTACTAAGTTTATCTAAAATTATTTGCTTGAATTCTTCCAATTCTGCATCCGAATATCTTGTTTTTTCTTCCATTTTTTCCTCCTTTTTTAATTACCGTTTGCGAAAATAATATTTATTCCTCAATAAAAAAATTTTTTTTCTGCCAGAAATAGTCAACATTACTTCTTTTGACCTCCTACAACGAAGTTTATTGGGATATAATTTGTTGCTTGTATTTCCCTTTGTCCTGCTCTTATTGTAGGTCTTATTTTCAGTTGAACATTTGACTCCTCATCTCCAATGCCCAAAAGATTTTTTACAATTTTTAATACTGGTTCTTTAGATTCTCCTCTAAGTAACGTCAAAAGATCCACACTCAAATTTATAGGTAACTGACTCTTTGAACTTGCAGAAACAAAAAATGGTTCCGACAACTGACCCGACAATAAATCAACCTCGTCTATGTTCAAAATGTAATCCATTTTCTCAAATCCAGCATCTTTTTCGTTCGGATTTTCCACATCAAGCACTATGTTCATCGACAAAGGGATTGATTCTGCTTTCCCGTTCAACAAGGCTGTAATTTTTGCAATGTCAAGAAAAGAAAATTGTGTATCTGACGAGAAACCTGCAATCTCTACATTCGAAACTTTATTAAAGGAATACTTACAATCTTTCATCGCAACAGCATTAGAAAAATTTTTCAACATAGAACAACTTGAAAATAACAATGTCACAAGCAAAAATTGTAGAAAAAGGATAATTTTGCTTTTATCGTTCATAAATTTATTTTTCATTTTGAGCAAAGGTAACTAATTTTGCCAAATGTTTCCGGAATTAAGATTTATTTTACCGTTATTTTTTTGTTTAGCCTTTTCGCTCAATACACTTGCAAAAGAAGAAAAGCAACAACAATCTGCAGAAGGTGTACTCTGCAGAATGGTAATAAAAGGGAATGATACAATTCCACACATTGTTCTTCGCACTGTATATGTATTTCCTCCCGAAAAATTCAAAAACAAACGTCAGGAAAAATTCTATTGGAAAACTGTTTACAACGTAAAAAAAGTACTTCCTTACGCAAAAATCGTAAATAAAATTTTAGCAGAAACCAATGACACTCTAATGAAAATTCCGAGCGAAAAAGAGCGAAAGAAGTATATGAAACAATTAGAAAAGGACATCTTTAGAACTTACGAGGGAGATATGAAGAAGTTCACACTATCGCAAGGAAAATTACTCATTCAACTCATTGACAGAGAGTGCGACCAAACTTCTTACGCACTGATTAAATCGTATAGAGGAGGTTTTGTTGCTGCTTTTTGGCAAGGTTTTGCTCGACTTTTTGGAGCAAGTCTGAAAAGTGATTTTGATGTTCGCACCAACGAAAAAGACAAAATGGTAGAACGCATCATTCTACTTGTAGAATCGGGGCAATTATAGTTATGCTCTCGATCTATTTTTTAGTATAATCCAAATAATTATAGGAGCTCCTATCACAGCACTAACGGCATTGATTGGCAATGGAGTATGAGAAGGAAGTTGAGTTATAATGTCGCACATCAGCAATAGAACCGCACCAACAAGCATTGTAGCTGGAATAAGAACTCGATGACTCGACGTTCTGAAAATTCCTCTTGCAATATGAGGAACTGCAATTCCAATAAAAGCAATTGGTCCAGTAAAAGCAGTAATTGACCCTGCCAATAGAGTAATAGAAACAATAATTATTAACCGAGTTTTAGAAATAGAAACTCCCAATCCCTTAGCATAATTTTCTCCAAGCAAAAGCCCATCTAATGGTTTTTGGATACTAAAAGCAAGTAAAAAACCAATAATGACAATAGGCGACATAACTTGCATGTACTTCCAACTAACGGCCGATAAATCACCGAAAGTCCATGTAATATAAAGTTTCAAAGAATCCGGATCACTCACGCTCTGCAATAGACTCACAATCGCTCCTGCAATTTGTCCGAACATTAAACCAATGAGCAAAAGTGAAACTGCATTTTTCACTCTAAAAGAAACCAACAAAACCAAACTCAAAACAAACGATGCACCCACTATTGCCGCAATAACGAGTCCCCAACCACTTTGCAACAACATCGTTGGGACAAAAGAACTTGCCAAAATATAAATAGCGACCCCCAATCCCGCTCCCGAACTCACACCCAAAACATAAGGTCCCGCCAAAGGATTTCGGAACAAAGTTTGCATCAACAACCCTGAAAGTGAAATAGCAGCACCCGTTACAATGGCTGTTATCGCCTTGGGAAAACGAAAATTGCACAAAATTTCATAGTAAATGGAATTATGCGATTCAAATAATTCTCCAAACGGAATATAGAAACTTCCCAATACTAAATCGGCAAGAAAAAACATCCCGCAAAGCACAAGCAATATTAAAAAAATCAGGGCTTTTTTCATTTCAAAAAATGAAAATTTGTTTTACAACTCACTCTCTTTCAGTCGTTCTGTATTTTCAGCAACAATGAGTTGATCTATGGCATTCTGAATATCTCCCGACATAAAAGAGGACAAGTTATAGATTGTATAATTTATTCGATGGTCGGTAATGCGTCCTTGAGGATAGTTGTAGGTACGAATCTTTGCACTTCTATCGCCAGTACTAACCATTGTTTTTCGACGCGAAGCGATATCGTCAATATATTTTTGATGCTCTCGGTCATAAATCTGCGTACGCAAACGAGCCAAAGCACGTTCCTTATTCTTTGGTTGGTCACGAGTTTCGGTACACTCTATTAAAATCTCTTCAGTAACACCAGTATTCGGATTTTTCCACATATAACGCAATCGGACACCCGACTCTACTTTATTAACATTTTGTCCTCCAGCGCCACCACTTCTAAACGTATCCCACTTTATTTCTCCTTCATTGATTTGAACGTCAAACTCGTCGGCTTCGGGTAAAACAGCTACCGTTGCTGCCGAAGTATGTACTCGTCCTTGCGTTTCCGTAGCAGGCACTCGTTGAACGCGATGAACACCACTTTCGTACTTCAATGTTCCGTAAACATTTTCACCAGAAACACTAAACACCACCTCTTTAAATCCACCAGAAGAACCTTCGTTAAAACTCGTAATCTGGGTTTTCCAACCTTTTGTTTCACAATACTTCAAGTACATTTTCAGCAAATCACCTGCAAAAATAGCAGCCTCGTCACCACCCGTTCCTCCACGAATTTCAACAATAGCATTCTTGTTATCCTCTGGATCGGAAGGAATAAGCAGAAGTTTTATTTTTTCTTCCATTGGAAGAACCTTTGGTTCAAGTTCATCAAGTTCTGCTTTTGCCAATTCTCGCATTTCCGAATCCGATTCCACTTCCAATATTTCTTTCGCCTCAGCTATATTTTTCAACAAATTGCGATACTCTTTGTAAACCTCCATGAGCAATTCCAATTCGCGATACTCTTTGTTCAATCGTACAAAACGCTTCATATCGGCAATCACCGAAGGGTCTGTTATCAACGTAGAAATTTCCTGAAATTTATGTTTTAGATCTTCTAATTTTGTCAAAAGATTATGTGCCATAATTTGAATAAAAAAATATGTACAAAGGTACGAATTCGTTCGCAGAAAAAGCGAACCTTTGTTAGATTACAATGCCTTGTTTTTCCAATATTTTTCTCTCCTTTTCAAGAGAAAGAAGAAACTTCTGATACTCCTCCGAATTTGGATTAAAGGGGCGATGCGCAAAAGATTTTTTCAACTTTTCCACTCGAAAAGAAAGTTGTTGAGTTGATTCGTCAAAAAACATCTCACCAAATTTTTCCCAAATATAATCCACAGCAAGAGGCGAAGGATGTGCCATATCATCAGCAAAAAAGCGATAATCTCGCAAATCATCCAAAACAATTTCATAGGAAGGAAAATACTTTATATTCTGTTGTTTACACAATTCATCTATCGCTAAAAGCAGAGTCGATTTACTCAATTGATTTTCATGGAAACCATCACCCAAATGACGAATCGGACTCACAGAAAGAACAATTCTAATCATTGGATTTTTTTGCTTCAGCAACAAAATTGTTTCTTCTAAACGTTTCACAACAGTATCCACCGAAAGTTTTTCGCGCAAGAACTCTTTTGCAGGAATTTTATGACAGTTGGACACAATTTCCCCATTCTCTTTTCTTTTAAAAACCCAAGCAGTTCCCAATGTAAGAAATAAAAAATCGGCATTCAATAGGCCTTCTTGAGCAGATAAAAAATGCTTGTTGATATTTTTCAAACACTCCTTTTTATCGATACAAGAAAACGAACTATGATGAGAAAAGCTATGCCATAAACCGTTCTGAAAAAACAAATCATTCTCTTCAAAAGGGCAATCTTGTAGCAAACGCTCAATATTTTGACAAATTGAAAACGGATTATAAAGTGTACCAAAAGGATTGGAAATGGCAGAAAAACCAGCATTTTTAAGTCGTTCGCCGACATTGTCAGAAAAACACGACCCCATCAAAAACAATTGTTTTTTGTGATTGATTAGCCAATCGTTGGGCAACTTATCGATTTTTATTTTTGTGCGAAAATTCATCAATTGAAAAGGAAATATATTTTTTCAATCAACTTTTATTTGAAGTCAATAATGTTGTGAATGTGCAGAATTCCGATAATCTCAGCATCTTGTTTTTCGTTTTTCACTACAGCCAAAGATGTAATTTTATTCTCATTCATTATTCTAAGTGCTTCACTAATTTTTGTGTCAGGCAAAATTCGTTTAAATCCAACAGTCATAATATCCGTAGCCATAAGCGATTTTACATCGTCGTGTTTTTGCACTGCACGTCTGATGTCTCCATCGGTAATTATTCCTGTTGCTACACTACCTTTATAAACCATTGTTATTCCTTGACGCATATTGCTCACTTCGTATATAATATCTTTGAACAATGCCGACTCTTGCACCTTAGGCACTTGTTTATACATACAATCTTTAACGCGAGCCGAAAGTTTTTCACCCAAAGCTCCTCCAGGATGAAACTTTTCAAAATCATCAGACTTAAAGTGACGACTCTCTAACAAACAAACAGCCAAGGCGTCGCCCAAAACAAGAGCTGCCGTAGTGGAACACATTGGAACAAACTTCAAATTACTTGCCTCATTTTCCACTCCAACATTGATGATAAGATCTGATTTCTTGGCTAATTCCGAGGTCGAATCTCCCGTTATAGCAACGATGGAAGAACCTATTTTTTTGATAGAATCTATCACATTCAAAATTTCTTGCGAAGAACCACTATTTGAAATGGCAATCACTACGTCATCACGACAAATTATACCCAAATCACCATGCAAAGCTTCTGCCGCACTCATAAAAACAGATGGAGTTCCTGTTGAAGTCAACGTTGAAGAGATTTTTCGCCCAATCAGACCTGTTTTTCCTACGCCTGTAAAAACAACCTTCCCCTTACTTTTCAGAATTAAATCAACCAATTGAACCATCTCCTTACCAATGTTATTTTTCACCTTGGAAAGTTCGTCTATTTCTGCTTGAAAAACTTCCTGACTCCTTTTTACAAAATCCATCTCTACCCTTTTAATAGTTCGCAAATATAACGAAATAAAATCAAAACGCTTCTATTCGTCGTCTCTCACTGACAACAAGCAAAGCTTCCTCCTTAATGCTTTCTGGAAGTTCAATATTCCTCAATTGCAAACTTCTGAGCCAACCTGCAACATCGCTCTCGCGCAACGAATAAAACACTTCACTAATTTCTTTAATTTGTTGAGAAGTATAATTAACTGCATCAATACCAGAAAGGGCATCCAACTCTTCATCATCGAAATAAATAATTTCATTCGTACTCACCAACAATCTATCTCGCTCGCAAACAGCATGAGCACCACAGCAATCAGAAGGTATTTCAATATCTTCTTCCCCTTTTTTCTGCATTTTGGTAAGAACAAAAGCAACAACTCCTGTTACCAAAAGAATTCCTATTCCGAATATAAAAATCCACATAATCTATTCATTATCCAAGCAAACAAAACAGTAAAGCAAAATCCAAACAAATATACACTACACAAAGGTATTTGAAACGTTGTTACCAACTTTATTCCTAACACAATAGCAATGGGGTGAAATAAAAATATCTCAAAAGAAATTTTTCCTAACAAGTTAAAAACTCTATTCTCAAACCCAATATTCAGTTTTTTTCTTTTTGCAAAATTATAAATAACAACACCAAACAAAAGTGCTAAAATCTCATATAACACAAACGGAACTTTTACACCAAAAATGAGAAGCGACAAAATCATTGCCGAAGAAAAAATAAACAATACGTTGTTGCACAAAATCTTCTGAAATTTCTCCTTATTCCAAACAAGTGCAAACAAACCTCCTATTACAACGCAATCAATGTTGAACTGATGAATAAACTGATCAAAAAATGTAGGAATAACCGAGTAAAAACATTTCAGCAACACTCTAACAATAAGATACAGAAGAAGTATAGTAATAAATACTTTCTTTATTTTGAAACGTTGAATAGCCAAAATAATAACAACATAAGTTTGCTCCAAAACACCCAAAAACCAAGTATGTGCAAGAAATGGAACCACTACAAACGCCGCCAAAGCCACATTGGGTAAAAAAGCAATGTAAGAAATAGGCAAAAGTGGATTTTGCAAAATTGAATAATCAAATTTAGGAATTTGGAACAAAGAAACCTTTGGGAAGACAAATAGAGACGTTACCACCAAAACGAAATAAAGAGGATAAAACTTACGGAAACGATGCAACAGGAACTCTTTTGGTGTTAACTGTTCCTTCTCCAATATTTTATATCCAAACAAAAAACCGCTTAACACAAAAAAGCAAACAACTCCAACATGCTTTAGCATTTCGACGACATTGCTGCCCCAAAAGTTCTGCAAACCATAAGTATGCTTGATTTGTTCCACATGATGCACAACAATACACAATGCTGCCAAAAATCTCAATCCATTGATATTGTTGAAATAAACTTTTGTTTCCATCGTCTCAAAAAAAACGATTGCGTTTTTCTACTGAAAAACTAAACGCTTTTTGTTTTGTAGGAACACTTGACTTTTCCTTTCAAAATTGCAGTCAATTTCGACTTAATCAACTGCCGACGAATAGGCGATATTCTGTCAATAAAAACATGACCATCCAAATGATCAAACTCATGCTGCATAACTCGCGCCAAGTAACCTTCGACCCATTCGTCATGTTTCTGCAAGTTTTCGTCAAAATAAGTGACGTGTATCCTATTTTTTCGTTTGACAGATTCATTAATTCCGGGCAAACTCAAGCAACCTTCTTCCAGAGAAAGTTCCTCTCCTTCTGTTTCCAAAATATGAGGATTGATAAATGCATGTTTGTAATCTTTATACTCTGGCATATCGTCAGACAAAGGCGACAAATCAATTACTGCCAAACGTATAGGAAGTCCTATTTGAGGTGCTGCCAAACCAATGCCTTCCGACTTATGCATTGTTTCGTACATATCTTCAATAAGCGTTTTCAAATTAGGATAATCCAAAGAGATATCTTCGGCTTCCTTCCTTAAAACAGAATTTCCGTATAGAAAAATAGGATAAACCATAATTATACTTTCTTTTTTTCTAAAACTCAACAGACTACTTTATTATCGCAAAACTGCTCCAAGTTTTTCAGTCAAATTTTTAATTAATTTTTGAACAATAGCATCAATTTGATTGTCTTTCAGAGTTCGTTCAGCATCTTGCAGAATGAACGAAACCGCATAAGATTTTTTTCCAACAGGCAAGTTTTTCCCCTCGTAGACATCAAACAAATTCACATCTTTGAGCAATTTACGTTCCGTTTCGTAAGCAATTTTCTCAATATCTTGGAACGTTACACTTTTATCTATCAAAAGAGCCAAATCTCGCTTAACTTCTGGAAATTTCGGAATATCTTGATATGTAATTTCTTGCAATGTCAATTCATTCAATAAGTTTGTCCAATTAACATCGGCAAAGAAAACTTCACCATCAATATCAAATGCTTGTAAAGTTTTGGATTCCAACTTTCCTAAAACTGCCAACTGAACTCCTTTTTTGTTGATAAATTTCAATGCTTCAGCAAAAATTGAGTTAGAATAAGACTCCATTACATAACCTGTTTTTTTCACTCCCAAACGAGCAAACACATTCATCAAATGAGCCTTCAGTTCAAAAAAAGTTGTCTTTTCTTCTTTTGCAACCCAACTTTGTTCTGCTTTATTTCCTGTCAAAAAGAGAGCCAAATGAAAATCCTCATTATAACGATTTAATGCATTGGAGTTTGATTCTTCTGCATCAAAATAGTAGCAGTTTCCAAACTCATAAAACTTCAAATTACTATTCTTACGATTCTTATTATAAGCAATACTTTCCAAACCTCCAAAAAGCAAGGTTTGACGCATAACACTCAAATCCACTCCAAGAGGATTCATTATTTTAACACAATTCGTTTCAAGATAAACATCCGAATTTGTATAGTAAGAAAGTTTTGTGAGTGAGTTATTCATTATTTCGCGAAAACCATTTGCCGTAAGCTGTTCCGAAATTAGATTTTGAAGTTTCCAACTATCTTTTTTAGAAGAATAACTAATGCTTGACTTTACAGAAGTTCCCATAGGAACCTGGTTGTAACCATATATTCTCAACAAATCTTCTATCACGTCTACATCACGCTGTACATCAACACGATAGGTTGGTACATCAACAACTAAACCATCCTCATTTTCAGAAACAAAAGTCATCTCAAGTCCACGAAGAATAGATTTTACCACCTCTTTTCCCAACTCCATTCCTATCAACGAATTTATCTTTTGATAGGTCAACTCTACTCGTGCTGGCAGGATCTCTTTAGGATAAACATCTACTACATCACACGATATTTTTCCACCCGCAATTTCTTGAATAAGCAAAGCCGCATATTTCAGCACATCCACCGTACAACTTGGATTGCATCCCCTTTCATAACGGAAAGAATCATCTGTATTCAAGCCGTGAGCTCTAGCTGTTTTACGGATAGAAACCGGATTAAAATAAGCACTTTCAAGAAAAACATTCTTTGTCTCTTCCGTAATACCAGATTTTTGACCTCCAAAAACTCCTGCAATACACATTCCTTCTTCCGCATTGCAAATCATTAAATCCTCCGCTCTCAAAGTTCGTTCTTCACCATCAAGAGTTACAAACTTTGTTCCTGCCTCTAGATTTTTTACAATTACTTTATTCCCAATCAACTTATCGGCATCGAAAGCATGAAGCGGTTGACCAAGTGCATGCAAAACGTAGTTAGTTGCATCAACTATATTGTTTATAGGACGAATACCTATTGCCAAAAGGTTATTTTTCAACCACGTTGGAGAATCTTTAACCTCTACACCACTGATTGTTAGTCCCGAATAGCGAGGGCATGCCACACCATTTTCAACTATAACCTCTACTTTCAGATCGTTATTGTCCACCTTGAAGGCAGAGATATCAGGTTTATGAAGTTTAATTTCACTATCTCGCGAAGCAAAATATGCAGCCACATCGCGAGCAACACCAAAATGAGATATAGCATCGGAACGATTAGGAGTAATATCAACTTCAAAAACCACATCGTTTTCCACATTATAATAGTCAGCAGCAAGTGTTCCAACCTTTGCTTCCTCAGGCAAAACAATTATTCCGTTATGATCCGTACCAATACCTATTTCATCTTCAGCGCATAGCATTCCAAAAGATTCCACTCCACGGATTTTTGAACGTTTTATTACAAATTCGCCACCTTCTGAAGGGAAAAGTTTTGCTCCAATTGTTGCCACAACAACCTTCTGACCTACTGCTACATTTGGTGCTCCACAAACAATTTGCAAAGGTTCTTCAGTCCCTACAGAGACTTCTGTTACGTGTAAATGATCAGAATTTTCGTGAGCTTTGCACGTCAAAACTTCTCCGATAACCAATCCCTGAAGTCCGCCCTTTACTGACTGAACAGACTCAAACTTGCCAACCTCCAAACCAATGGATGTCAAAATAGCTGAAAGTTCCTCTGCTGGAACATCAACATTGATATACTTTTTCAACCAATTATACGAAATATTCATCTCTAAAATTTCTTTATTTTTTGCAAAGATGCAAAGGTACAAATTAGTAGTGAGTTCAAGAAATTTGAAAGAAAAAAAGGAAGAAACCATTTTTTCTGATTTCTCCCTTTTTACACCTCTTTTTTCAGCATCAACCTAAAGACACTTTTTAAAACGAGTTAAAAAATCATCAGCTTCTTGCATCGACAAACAAAGCGGAGGCAAAATACGGATTACATTTGTACCACTCACACCTGTGAAAACATGTTGCTCAAAAAGGAGTTTGCGACGAAGCTCTTTCACCGACTGTTCAAACTCAAGTCCAATCATCAGACCAAGTCCACGAACCTCTTTTATTTGAGGCATTTTTCGTAATTCTTGACGCAGATAAGCCCCAACTTTTTCAGCGTTTTCAACCAAATTTTCGTTTTCCATTACCTCAAGCACAGCCGTAGCAGCGGCACACGCCAAATGATTTCCACCAAAGGTTGTTCCCAACATTCCATAAATAGGCTTAAACATTGGAGAAATGATCACTCCTCCAATAGGGAAACCATTCCCCATTCCTTTAGCAACGGTAATTATATCTGGACGTATTTCTGCATACTGATGAGCAAAAAACTTTCCACTTCTTCCATAACCCGACTGAATTTCGTCGAGAATAAGTACTGTTTCTGTTTCTGTACAAACCTCACGAAGTTGTTGCAAGAAACTTTTATCCGGAATTCGAACACCTCCAACGCCTTGTATTCCTTCGATAATCACAGCGCAAACATCGCGTTTTTCCAACACACTACGAACAATCTCTATGTCGTTCAATGGCAAATAATCAACCTCCAAATCGCTATTAAGAGGAGCTATAATGGAAGGATTGTCAGTTACGCGAACAGCAGCTGATGTTCGACCATGAAATGCCTTTTGAAAAGAGACTACTTTTTTTCTACCTGTGTAAAACGATGCTAATTTCAAGGCATTTTCATTGGCTTCGGCACCTGAGTTTATCAAAAACAACGAGTAATCTTCGTAACCAGAGATTTTTCCCAACCTTTCTGCTAGAGTCAATTGTAGTTTATTCACTACCGAATTGGAGTAAAAAACCAATTCTCGAGCTTGCGACGTAAGTTTTTCAACATAATGTGGATGCGAATGACCGATAGAAATTACAGCATGACCACCATAAAGATCCAAATATTCCACACCTTTATCGTCATAGGTACGACAACCGCTACCCTTCACAATATTTATATCAAACAACGGATATACATCAAAAAGTTTCATTTTTTCCTTCTTTCTTATCTTTGATGCAAAGGTAATTATAAGTTATCAAGTCTCTTTGCATTCCCTTATTTTTTTTACCTTTTACATCAAAAAGAGAAGCGAACCTCCAA
>JAGCAG010000017.1 GCA_017652785.1 Paludibacteraceae bacterium
ATTGTAAAAAAGAATAGGTAATTATATATCACCTTACAGTGTTATGAAGACATTAAGAGAACATATTTCCTTAAATGATGAGCTCACAGAAATGTCTCAAGTTGGGACATTTAATAATTATACTATAATAGTATGGACAAATGACTCTGGAAATATACCTCACTTTCATATAGTAGATAGTTCTACTCGTGGAAATAAATTCCATACTTGCATTAAGATTGAAAAAGCTGAATATTTTCATCATTCCGGAAAAGAAGATGTATTAAACCATAAAGAAAGGAAAGAATTGATGAAGTTTTTGAATAGTAATGATAAATGGGGAGAACAGAATTGGGTAGTGTTATTGAAAGAGTGGGAAAGAAATAATTCAAACATATCAATTGATATAAAGCAACCTATACCTGATTATACTAATATAAGTAATCAATAATGTTACTGTAAAGCAATATATAAATAACAAAGAATATTACTTGTTTAATGGTATAATTCTCCCAACACAAGCATTTGGTGGAGGAATAGAGAGTAAGTTGCAGAGTGTAGGCGCAATATCAACAAATTGAATAGTTTGTAGGTTTTCTTGAGGTTTTATATCAAAACCATAAAATGCGACAAATGTTTGATGGTGTGTTCGTTCCGAAGGTCCAACGATGTTTTCTTTTCCGTCAACTTCGACCCATCCTGGAAGCAACGTAAACACAATAGTTCCCGAACGTCGGAAATTGATCGAGTTTTTAATCTTTTGAGTAAGGTCATAATCCGAGCCATTCGTATATGCCAAATTTTCTGTTGTATAAACAGATTGTATTCCTTGAAAATCCATCATGAACTGCTCAGCTTGATATTGTATTTGTTTGAAATCAAGACTTTTTTTCTCCGCAAGTCGTCGGTTCAAATAGATGTTTTTGGAAAAATAACCTTCTACCCAATTCCCTTGTCCGTTGAGAAGCATCAAATAATTATTAAGTAAAGCCATTGCTCGTGAAGCATTAAATCTCCCGCAGTTAATGCGATGTTTTTTCATCGTTTCCATCGACATATTCCCAGACTGATTAGCAGAGAGAATAACCAATGCATTTTCTTTTCCTATCAACAGATCAACAGAATCCAAAAGCAATTTTATCTCCTTATCTAATCTTAAATAAATATCTTCTTTTTCCGAAGAAAGAAGTTCTTGTGCATTAGGAATGTGCGGATTGACAGTAAACTGAAGAGAAAGAACATCGGTTATGATTGTTTTTCCTAATTTTTCTTTTGAAATAGTTTCTATTGCCAACTTACGAACTAATTTGTTGGCAAAAGGCGTTGATTTAAACGCAGTGATTTTTTCGGCAATGGTTTTGTATTTCTCCGCTTTGTAAAGAAAGTTCTTGGAGGAAATATCATTGGCCGAAGGATAGTTGTAAGTGAATGGAGCATAAAGTGGTTGCCAAATAAAATCAGTCATATTATCCAACGAAAAATCGGTATTCATTTTGTCACACCAAGAAGGTAATCCTTTTTCGTAAAAACTTGACGTTGCAAGTTTCCCGCTTTCCGTATCCAACCAGATTGCACAATCGGCAGTGTGTCCACCAAGTAACACAGCGTTTGAAGCATTGAGTGCAATGGAAAAAACCTTGGATTGTGCATTGGTAGAAACTTTTAGAACATCGGTGAAGGTTGAAGCAAACAAGTTTACTGGAGAATGATTTTCTTGCGACCCAATACCAACACTTTTTCCATCAAACGTAATTGGAATAACCTCTCTTGTCTTTTGTTCAAAAAAGAAATCGCCCAAAATTCCGTGATGAGCAGGAAGTGTTCCTGTCATCAGAGAGGCACAATCAGTAGTAGAACCTCCTGAAATGTAATTAAATTGTGTGTTTGGGAAAAATGTGCCTTCGTTTATTAAACGTTTGAATCCTCCTTCTCCAAAATAGTTCCAAAGTCGAGAAATATGCTCAAACTGCAGTCCTTCCACTAAAACATTTACAACTAGTTGAGGTTTTTCGTCCGTTTTAAAATGCTGAGCCATTGTCAGCGAAGATGTATAAAAAACCACTATTATTACAAAAAACCAACGTTTCATTTTATCAATAAATTCTTTTGGGCAAAGATAAAAAGTTATAATAATCGTTTGGTCCTATTTTTTTCATAATTCAGAATCAAACTCAAATACCAAATCAACTGAAAAAAGATAACCACAGCACTTCCGATGCAGAAACCAACAATAGAAAGGGAAAAATCGTGATAAAAAATGCCTAAACCAATACCTAGCAACCTTGCTATTATCAAAGTAATCTCAAACAAAAATCCTTTCTTTTGTTGAAAAAAAACATCGGACAAATAACAAATCGGTGCAACCAAAATCGACATTGCCAACCATGGCAACATTATACAAATATAATTGCCCGTTTGTCCCCAATCTTTTCCCAATAACCATTCTGTTAAATCGGGTAAAAAGAAAAATAGTACAATAAATAAGGGCAAAATAAGCAGAGTTGTCCGAAGTAAATATTTTTTAAAGAAGGGCATTATGCTTTCACATCTATTCACTTGTTCCGATGTTCGCTGAAAAAAAACCTGATAAAGCGACGATGAAATCATGTTTATTGGGCGGAAAGCTAACGTAAGAGCCATTCCAAAGAACCCAATTTCAGTAAGTCCAAAAAAAGGAGTAAGCAGCAAAATAGGTAAATTCCCACTCAAGTTATTCACAACCGCACGAGGAAGTGAGAACTTTGGGAAATTAGCATATTTCTTTGCGGCAGAGACGCATGCTGTTTTGTTAAAAATGAACAACGGTTTTAATCTTCTATAAGTGAGAGAAAAACTTATTGCTAATGCTAAAAAAGGCGATAAAATAGTAGAAAAAAGCAGTCCTCCACTTGTTAATCTTCCATATCCAAAACCAATTTTTGTTCCAGCATTTAGTGCACTTTGCGAAAGTTGGTAACCTCCAATGTTCCAAAACATTTTCTGACGAGTAAACCAATAATTAAGCAAGTTCCACACCGACGATAGAAAAATAAATATTGGCAAAAGAAAATACCAACTACTCAAAACAGGAGCTTTGAAAAGATCTGCAATTTGCTCTGCAAAAGGAACTGTCAGCAAACAAACAAACGAAACAACACAACAAAACCCAAATCCAACTTGAAAAATTGCCACGGCCTTTTTATCCTCTTTAGGCAAAACAATGGCATAGTGGTATTCTGCTGTGGCAAAAAGTACTACAATACCCCCTATGCTCAAGAAAAGATTCAAAAGTCCAAAATCGTCGGGTGCATAGAGTCGAGTAAGAATAGGATAAACCAACAAGCCTATTGCTTGTGAAACAAAGTTAGAAAAAAGCATTTTTGCCGAATTCTTCGTTATTTCGGCATTAAAAAAATTAGAGAGTATATTTTGCTTTATTTTCAACAAGGTTATTGTTTCATTTTGTTAACTCAATAAAAACATCTTCTATATCTGCCTGAAGTTGTTTAATGGTTAAAATAATATAACCCTTTGACGTTAAAGTTTTGAAAAGATCAGAGCGAATGTCTTCTTCTGCTTCAATTCTATAGCGTGTTGCACCCATAGGAGTTACCCGACTTATTTTTGAAACATTATTTTTCCAATCTTCAGCAAATGGTTTATCTAATTCTATCTCAAACAGGAGTTGGTTTTCAGTGTTTTTTGCAGATAGTAGCATAGGATCTTTATCTGCGATTATTTCACCTTTATTGATAATCAAAACGCGGTTGCAAATGGCTTTTACCTCTTGCATGATGTGAGTAGAAAGCAATACTGTTTTTTCCTTGCCTAAATTGCTAATCAAATTGCGAATTTCAACTAATTGAGAAGGATCTAAACCAGTAGTTGGTTCGTCAAGAATAAGAACCTTCGGGTCGTGAACCAACGCTTGTGCAAGTCCTACTCGCTGACGATATCCTTTGGAGAGTTGCCCTATTTTCTTATGACACTCTTTTGTTAAACCCGTTTGTTCGATGATGTTATCAACGCAATTTTTTGCCGATTTTATCTTGTAAAATCCTGCTGCAAACATCAAATATTCTCTGACATACATATCTAAATAAAGTGGATTATGCTCAGGTAAATAACCGATATTTTTCTTTGCTTCAATTGGGTTTGTAAGCATATCTATGCCACAGACCGAAACTTCTCCAAAATTTGGTTTGAGAAATCCTGTAATAATCTTCATCGTAGTCGATTTTCCTGCCCCATTAGGTCCAAGGAAACCAACAATTTCTCCTTTATTTAACCCAAAAGAGATGCCCTTCAGCACCTCAATATTGTTGTATTTTTTAGAGATATTTTTTACAATAACCGACATCTCTCTACATTTTTTTCAAATCGGCAATGGTTGCCAACGGATCTTTTGAATGAAAAACATAATGACCTGCTACCAAAGAATCGGCTCCTACTTCAAAAAGTTTTTTTGCATTTGTGTTGTTCACACCTCCATCAATTTGAATAAGGGCTTTGCTGTCTTTCTTTGCAATAAGTTCTTTTAAGTCAGTAATCTTAGAATATGTGTTCTCAATAAAAGCTTGTCCTCCAAATCCAGGATTAACCGACATCAGAAGCACCATGTCCACATCTTGAACAATATCAGTAAGTACTGAAACGGGAGTATGAGGATTGAGCGTTACTGCTGCTTTCATTCCGAGTTTTTTGATACGTTGTATAGTACGATGCAAATGTACACAAGCTTCAAAATGAACGTTAAGACTATAAACACCCGCATCAGCAAAACGTTCGATATATTTATCTGGCTCAACAATCATCAAATGAGCGTCAAGTTTTTTTGTGCAAATCTCTTTTACTGCTTTTATTACGGGGAAACCAAAAGAGATATTTGGTACAAAAACGCCGTCCATAACATCAAGATGCAACCAATCGGCCTCGCTTTGGTTAATCATTTCGATGTCCTTTTGCAAATTCCCAAAATCGGCAGAAAGCAACGAAGGGGCAATAATTCTATTCATTTCTCTTTTATTTTTTCTTAATTCAACAAATATTCTACCTTCCCAAAAGATTGAGTATCGCTCACAGAATAGGTTGCTGCAAAGGCCATGATATTTTCTATGACCGATTGTTTTGGAGTAAGTCTAAGGGATTTTTGTTTTTTTCTGGAAGAAGTAAAAGAAGTAGTGTTTTTTATCATAAGCAAAAAGTTTTTAGTTCCTTAGTATAACGCAAAAAGTTTAAGTTTATTTTACAAATACTTTGAAAAAAACTTTTTAGTTACAACTTTACTCTACAACTTCTCCAAACAAATCATAATCATCTGATTTCATCACCTTTACTTTACAAAAATCTCCTATCTGCAATTTTCTGTTTTGAGCAACTTTTTCAATATAGACTTCGCCATCAACTTCAGGCGAATCAAACTCTGTACGGCCGATAAAATAGTTGGCCAATTTGTTATCAATTATCACTTTAAGCGTTTGACCTACTTTTTGCGCATTTTTTTCTGCTGAAATCAAACGTTGTTCTTCCATTAGCACTTCTACGCGCTGTTGCTTGACTTCGGGTGGCACATTGTCTTGATAGTGTTTGAAAGCAAACGTTCCATCTTCGTGAGAGTAAGCAAAAACACCTAAGCGTTCAAATTTTACTTTGTTTACAAACTCAATAAGTTCGGCAAAATCTTTTTCTGTTTCGTTGGGATGACCAACAAGTAATGTCGTTCGCAGAGTAATGTTTGGAACTTCTGTTCTAATTCTTTCTATCAATTCATAGGTTTGCTCAGAAGTAATTTTTCTTCGCATTAATTGCAATATATTGTTGCTGATGTGTTGCAAAGCGATGTCCAAATAGTTACAAACATTTTCTCTCTCACGGATAAGAGGAAGAATCTCGTACGGAAATGCTGTTGGGTAAGCATAATGCAGACGTAGCCATTCTACTCCTTTTATGTCCGAAAGTCGAGCAATTAAGTCAGCCAATCGCTTTTTCCCATACAAATCTTTCCCATAGAAAGTTAAATCTTGAGCAATAAGCTGAAACTCTTTTATCCCCTTTTGGGTTAGGAGTTTTATCTCTTGTTCAATCTCTTCGATAGGACGAGATTTATGTCTACCTGTAATAATAGGTATTGCACAATAAGAACAAGCCTGATTGCATCCTTCAGCTATTTTCACATATGCAAAATGATTGGTCGTTAGTGTTCGATGAAGGCGCAAATTTTCGTTGTAACACTTTCCTAAATCTTCTACAATTTTGTTAAACTCAAATTTGCCGTAAAATTTATCAACCTCTGGAATTTCAGCCTGCAACTCATCTTTGTATCGTTGCGAAAGGCAACCCATAACCAAAAGTTTATTGATTTTCTTCTGCTGTTTTTTTTGAGCAAAAGCTAAAATTAGATTTATTGATTCTTCTTTAGCGTCGCCTATAAAACCACACGTATTGATAATTACGATTTTCCCAACGGGATTTTCAGCATCATGAAAAACCTTAAAACCTGCGTTTTCCAACTGCTTAATCAAAAATTCTGAATCGACCAGATTTTTTGAACATCCCAACGAAACAATATCAATCCGCTGTTGCATTTTGTCTATTTAAGAAACAAAGAATCAATAAATTCTTTCCGATCAAAAATCTTCAAATCATTCATTCCTTCGCCTACACCGATGTATCTTACTGGAATTTTAAATTGTTCTGAAATTCCAATAACAACTCCGCCTTTGGCAGTTCCGTCGAGTTTGGTAATGACCAACCCTGTAACTTCAGTTGCTTTGGTAAATTGCACAGCTTGCTGAAAAGCATTTTGCCCCGTAGAACCATCGAGAACCAAAAGAACTTCTTGTGGTGCATTGGGGACGATTTTTTTCATCACATTTTTGATTTTTGTCAATTCATTCATCAAATTCACTTTGTTATGAAGACGTCCTGCTGTGTCTATTATTACCACGTCGGCATCGTTTGCTACTGCCGACTTCAATGTGTCGAAAGCAACGGATGCTGGGTCGGCTCCCATTTGCTGTTTAACAATGGGAACATCAATACGCTCGGCCCAAGTGCAAAGTTGTTCAATAGCTGCAGCGCGGAAAGTATCGGCAGCTCCAAGAAAAACTTTTTTACCTTCTTGCTTAAACTGATTTGCTAACTTCGCAATGGTTGTGGTTTTTCCTACGCCATTCACACCAACTACCATTATAACATAAGGTTTTGTGTTATTTATCGAAGAAATTAAATCTGTGTTTTCAATTGAATTTTCTTGCAATAAAGCAACTATTTCATCTTTCAAAATAGCATTCAATTCTGCCGTTCCAAGATATTTTTCTTTTGCTACTCTATTCTGAATACGTTCTATGATTTTCAATGTTGTTTCAACACCTACATCGGAGGTAATGAGCAGTTCTTCCAAATTATCCAACACTTCATCATCGATGGTGGACTTGCCAGCAATAGCTCTCGTTAGTTTGGAGAAGAAACTTTCTTTAGTTTTTTGCAGCCCTTTTTCCAACGAAGATGCTGACACTTTATCGTTATCTTTTTTATTCCCAAATCCAAAAAATCCCATTTCTTTTTCTCATTAAAACCAATGCAAAGATAACTAAAAAATGTTACAACATTTTCCCTATCTTTGCAAGTCAATAACAAATTTTTACCGAAATGAAACATTTCAAATTATACAATAACATTGTTGGTTGGATTAGTTTTGCTATAGCTGCGGCAACTTATCTACTCACTATGGAACCTACCGCAAGTTTCTGGGATTGCGGTGAGTTTTTATCATCGGCATATCGATTGGAAGTTGGGCATCCTCCTGGAGCACCATTTTTTATGTTGATGGGACGCTTTTTCTCTTTGTTTGCTACAGAAACAACTTACGTTGCAATGTGCATCAATGCTTTGTCGGCGATGTGTAGTGCTTTCTCTATTTTGTTTTTATTTTGGACAATAACACATCTTGGTCGAAAACTGTTAGTAAAAAACGGAAACATTGAAGAGATTTCTTTAGGTCAAGGATTCTCAATTCTTGGAGCTGGACTTGTCGGTGCGTTAGCATACACTTTCTCTGACACATTTTGGTTTTCGGCTGTAGAGGGAGAGGTTTATGCCTTCTCTTCGTTGCTTACTGCAGTAACTTTTTGGTTGATTTTGAAGTGGGAAGACGCTGATGAAAAAGATGCCGACCGTTGGATTATTCTGATTGCCTATCTAATGGGGTTGAGTATTGGTGTTCACTTGTTAAATCTTCTGGTGATACCAGCTATTGTTTTGGTCTTTTATTTTAAGAAATTCAACAACTATTCTTTCAAAGGCATTCTTATCGCGTTGCTTTCATCGGGAGTGATTTTAGGTTGCGTACTCTACGGATTGATTCCAGGGTGTATCAAAGTGGCAAGTTGGGTAGAACTGCTCTGCGTCAATGGTTTTGGAATGCCCTACAATAGTGGATTAATTGTTTATCTTTTGCTTGTTGCAGGAGTTTTAGGTTGGGCTATTTTTGAAACTATTTCTAACAAGAACCGCATACGAATGCTTATTTCTGTTCTTTGTGCGTTTCTGTTTTCTGGAATAGTGTTTTTTGGAGATGGAGCCATTCTTGGTATTTTACTTATTGCAATACTTGCTGCTTTCTTCTTCTATTTTAAAGAAAAAATTTCTGCACGTTGGTTAAATACTATTGTGATGTGCATTGCAGTTATTATGATAGGATATTCTTCTTATGCACTTATTGTTATTCGCTCTTTAGCCAACACTCCAATGGATCAGAACTCACCTGATGATATTTTTTCTTTGCAATACTATCTGAATCGTGAGCAATATGGAGACAGACCTCTGATTTATGGTCCTGTTTATAGTGCCCCAGAGAAACTTGTCATAGAAGATAATTATTGTATTCCTGTAGAAAAGAAAGGTGGAAAAATTTGGGATAAAGTTGAGAAAGATTCTCCCGAAGAAAAGGACAGATATGTTGTTACAGGAATTAAACACAAAGGCTATGAGATGGATTCTCGTTTCAATATATTCTTTCCTCGTATGTATAAGGGAGCTTCCGTCAACGAAGAGCATATCAAGGCATATGAAGAGTGGGGGAAAGTAAAAGGTAGAGACATAATAGTAGATCGATGTGGAAAGAAGGAAATTATCAATAAGCCTACATTTGTTGAAAATATGCGTTTCTTTTTCCGTTATCAACTCAACTTTATGTATTGGCGTTACTTTATGTGGAACTTTAGTGGTCGCCAAAATGATTTGCAAGGCTACGGAGAAGTTGATAAGGGAAATTGGATTACAGGTATCAGTTGGATAGATACTTATTTGGTTGGGAACCAAGACAATCTCCCAGAAGACTTGGCAAATAACAAAGGGCATAATCGTTATTATATGCTTCCGTTGCTATTGGGCATAATAGGACTTTTTTATCAGATTGGGAAAGGAAGAGAAGGGCAGAAAAGTTTTTGGGTAACGTTTATGTTTTTCTTCTTGACAGGAATTGCCATCGTTATTTACCTAAATCAAACTCCTTATCAACCTCGAGAGCGAGATTATGCATATGCAGGTTCTTTTTATGCGTTTTCTATTTGGATAGGATTAGGAGTGTTTGCTATAAGTCAATTTTTTGAAAAAATAATTAAAAACAAACCTATTAGTGCAATTGTTGCAACGCTTCTTTGTTTGGGAGTCCCTACTCTTATGGCGAGTGAGAATTGGGATGATCACGACAGATCCGAAAGAACTGTTTGTCGCGATTTTGGTTCAAACTACTTAATGTCTTGCCCTAAAAATGCTATTATTTTTACTAATGGGGATAACGACACTTTCCCGCTTTGGTACAATCAAGAAGTGGAAGGGAATCGCACTGATATTCGTGTTTGCAATTTGAGTTATTTGCAAGCAAGTTGGTATATTGACCAAATGAAACGTGAAGCATACGAATCGGCCCCATTGCCTATTTCGTGGGATCATTCTGAGTATAGAACAGGAGTTTTGGATATGGCACGCGTTAGCGAAAGATACGAAAGTTTGACACTTGATCAGGCACTACGTTATTTGCGCCATCCTAAAACTATCGATGAAAATGGTATCGGATCCATTCCAACTAAACAATTAATTCTTCCCATCGATAGTCAACAAGTAATAAAAACTCAAACGGTGGATTCGGCAAATGCTCATCGCATCGACTCAATGATGGTAATAAAACTTCGACGAGGAATGAGCAAGGCTGATTTGATGGTTCTTGAAATGATAAACACCAACAAATGGGAACGTCCGATTTACTTTGCGGTAACTGTTGGAGAAAATTATTATCCTGCTGTCAATGAATATTTCCAATTGGAAGGGTTGGCTTATCGTTTAGTTCCTATAAAAACAGAAGAAAATTCAGATCGAGTAAATACGGAAGTGATGTATGATAACATGATGAATAAATTCCGTTGGGGAGGAATAGAAAAAGAGGGTGTTTACCTCGACGAAACAGTTCTCCGAATGTGTCGCACTCAACGATTAATGTTCTGTCATTTGATTGATGCGCTTTTGAAAGAGGGTAAAGAGGAAAAAGCTCGTAAAGCACTTAATCGTTGTTTGGAGGTAATTCCTTTCTACAATGTTCCTGCCGACTATTCTTCCATTATGCTTGCAACAGCTTTTTATAAGTTGGGAGAAATAAAAGAAGGTGACAAGATAATGAACCTTTTGGTACAAAATAGCATGGATAAAATAGATTGGGCGCTTACTCTCCCTAGCGAATGGCGAGCAAGCATTTCTAGAGAAAATAGTATCAATCAAAATCTAGCTATTTTACAAGCAGTTTATTCAGAATGTGATATATACAATAAAAGTTTAGCAGAAAAAATCTATAAAGATTTCGAACGAATTTATCTAAAATCAATTGATTAAGTTATGCTTATAGAACAACCGCCTTTGTGGTTGAGAAAGATATATCCAAATGCTATTTGGCGAAAAAGCGAAGAGGAAAAAGTTGTTTTTCTCACGTTTGACGATGGTCCGTGTAAAGAAACTACGTTGAGGATTCTCGAAATTCTTGACAAGTTTGAGGCAAAAGCAACTTTTTTCTGCGTTGGAGAAAATGTGCAAAGAACTCCTATGCTTTTTGATGAAATAAAAAAAAGAGGACACCAAGTAGGAAATCACACATTAAGGCACGTAAAAGGTTTTAATTTCTCGACAAAAAAATACATTTCGCAAGTTGAACGTGCTGATAAATTAATTGAATCTCCGCTATTCAGACCTCCACACGGTCAAATAAAAATAGAACAATACCGTGAACTTTCGAAAAAATACACTATTGTGATGTGGGACGTCATTACGAGAGATTACAATCAAAAACTTTCTCCAGAAAAGATATTTGGTATTGTAAAAAAATACACACGAAATGGTTCAATCATCGTTTTTCACGATTCAAAAAAAGCCCAAAAAAACGTACTTTCTACTTTGCCAAAAGCATTACAGTTCCTAAAAAACGAAGGATTCCAATTTGCTACACTGAATTGATTTGCGGTTTAGTTTTTTGTATAAACAACTTTTTCTATGAAGAAAATCATTCTTATCGGCTTTCTCTCCTTTATGGCTTCCATTGTCGCTTTTTCTCAAATAATGGAACCTGTGAAATGGTCTTTTCAGCAACAAGCAAAAAGTGATTCTATTGTTGAACTGATTTTTAGCGCAACAATAGAAGATGGGTGGCATCTGTACGGAATGAATCTTCCTGAAGATGGACCGATTCCAACAGCGATTCATTTTGATACTACAGAAAATGTTGATTTTATCGATGAAGTTTTTTCCAATTCTATTCCTATAAAACAATTTGATGAAACATTTCAAATGGAATTAAGTTGGTTTGATGGTAAAGCGGTTTTTGTACAAAAAATAAAAACTAAACAAGAAAAATATAACATAGACGGATATGTAGAATTTATGGCATGCAACAATCAAAGTTGTTTGCCTCCGACGAAGGTTTTCTTTTCGTTTGGATCTAAACAAGAAATTCTTGAAGAGAATGGAGAAGTTTTTATTTTACCCGAATATTGGCAACCGGTAATTTCGGAACTGAATGCTTTTGGTGAAACTGACATGAATCCTTCTAGCCAACCTTGGTGGATGATTTTTTTGAAAGGGTTTTTAGGTGGTTTGTTGGCTATACTAACTCCTTGCATTTGGCCTATCATACCAATGACAATTAGTTTCTTTCTCAAGCGTTCAAAGGATAAAAACCAGGGACGTATAGATGCCGTTTTTTACGGTTTTTCCATTGTGTTTATTTATTTGTTATTGGGTTTTGTTGTCACACTTATCTTTGGTGCAAGCGCATTGAATAGTCTTTCGACAAATGCAGTTTTTAACCTATTTTTCTTTGTTCTACTTGTTACCTTTGCTATTTCTTTCTTAGGTTTTTTTGAAATAACGCTTCCTTCGTCGTGGAGTTCCAGAATAGACTCAAAAGCCGAAAAAACGACGGGTTTCATAAGTGTTTTGTTGATGGCTTTTACTTTAGTTATAGTTTCGTTCTCTTGTACGGGACCAATCATTGGCACTTTGCTTGTCGATGTTTCGGTTAATGGGTCAGTACTTGCTCCACTTGTAGGAATGTTTGGTTTTGCTATGGCCTTAGCACTCCCATTTAGTTTGTTTGCTTTTTTTCCGACATGGTTAAATTCTCTCCCAAAATCGGGAGGATGGTTAAACTCTGTAAAAGTAGTTTTAGGTTTCCTCGAATTGGCTTTATCTTTAAAGTTTCTTTCTGTTGCCGATTTGGCGTATGGATGGGGGATTTTGGATAGAGAAGTTTTTCTGATACTTTGGATTACAATTTTTATACTTCTCGGTTTTTATTTGTTGGGAAAAATCCGATTCCCACCCGAAGAAAAAAAACAGCACATTTCTATTTTTCGACGCTTTTTGGGAATTGTCTCTTTTACTTTTGTAATATATCTAATCCCAGGATTTTGGGGTGCCCCTCTGAAAAGCATAAGTGCGTTTGCTCCACCTCTTTATACCCAAAATTTTTTCATTCACCGACAATCGCACATCTCTTTCAACGATTTTGACGAAGGAATGAATTATGCCAAGAAGGAAAAGAAACCTGTTTTGGTTAATTTCTCTGGACATGGTTGTGTAAATTGTCGGAAAATGGAAGCTTCTGTTTGGACAGATGAGCAGGTAAACAGCATTTTGACAAATGATGTAGTTTTAATTACTCTTTTCGTTGACGATAAGAAGAAACTTGATACTCCTATAATCATCGAAGAAAACGGCAAAAAAAGAACATTAGAAACCATTGGAGACCGAAATAGTTATCTGCAGAGAGTGAAATTTGGTGCCAATGCACAACCTTTTTATGTGTTGCTCAATAACGAAGGAAGTCCTCTTGAAAAAGCTTATGTTTTTGACGAAAATCCACAAAATTTTGTTGCTTTTCTAGAAAAAGGATTGAAGAACTATAATTGAGAAAATAA
>JAGCAG010000018.1 GCA_017652785.1 Paludibacteraceae bacterium
AAACAAAGAGATGGATGCCTTGAAGCAACTTTTGATGCAGTCGGCCGAAGTGTTGAAGGTAGGCGGGCGATTGTCGGTGCTTTCTTATCACTCGCTCGAAGATCGTTTGGTGAAGAATTTTATGAAAACGGGCAATTTTGATGGCAAAGTAGAGAAAGATTTTTACGGCAACGTGATTGCTCCGCTCAAAATGACGTCGAATAAAGTGA
The DNA here is from genome assembly GCA_017652785.1 of Paludibacteraceae bacterium. GTDB lineage: Bacteria > Bacteroidota > Bacteroidia > Bacteroidales > Paludibacteraceae > RGIG9608. The sequence continues at coordinate 210 of JAGCAG010000018.1, forward strand.
TTGTACCATCGGAGGAGGAAGTTGAGCGAAATCCTCGCTCGCGAAGTGCAAAATTGCGTATTGCAGAAAAAAAGTAACGGATGGGTTTGCGTTTTAAAAAGAATAAAAATCGTGCGAAAGATGTTTCTGAAGTTGGAGCGTCTGGGATGGGAGAGCCATTCCGAATAGTGCATTTGCAAAAGTTGGTCGATGTGTTGTTGGAATATGTGTTATTTCTAGTGGTGTTTTTTGGAGTTTCTTTTTGGTATATAGATAATAGATATGTGTGCGAAAAGAAAATGCTTCAAATTACAAAGTTGGAAAAAGAGTTGCAAGATAGAAAATTTGTTTGGCTCACTATATCGGCAGATTTGACGCAGTTGAGTCGTCAATCGGAAGTGGAGAAGGTGATTAAAGAGAAAAATATAGAGTTGAAAGTTTCATCAGAACCTGCTATTAAAATAAAATGAGTAAAGCGTTGGGAAGAAATCGGTTGGTGTTTTATGCTTGGTTCTTACTTGTGCTTTTGATGTTTGTAGCTGTTGTAGTTAAAATTGTAAAAATACAAGCAGATGCAGACAATTGGCTGAATGGTGTTGAGGAGTATGCAAAAAAAGTACCTGCAGAAGCTACTCGAGGTAATATATTTGCTTCGGATGGTCGATTATTGGCCAGCTCGTTGCCTTACTATAATTTGTTTATGGATACACGTGCTGACAAGTGTTTGGTTGATAGTTTTTATGTAAAAGTAGATTCGTTGGCAATGTGCTTGTCGCAGAAATTTAAAAATCATTCAGAGCAAGAGTATAAAAGAATGCTCGAAAAGGCATTTGTGGATGGAGCTCGTTATTTCCCGATAGCAAAACGAGTTTCGTATACCGATGTACAAGATATAAAGCAGTTCCCTATTTTTCGTTGGAAGCGCAGAGGTGGTTTGATTTGTGAAGAACTAAAACGTCGTAGCAATCCTTTTGGGTATATGGCAGCATTGGGAAAAATATCGCATGATAAAGATCGTGGTACGCGTGGTATAGAAATGCGTTACGACTCCTTATTGAAAGGGACAAATGGTATTGCGTTAAAACAACGCTTGGCTGGGGTTACTTCTATTTATAATATCGTAGAACCAATAGATGGTTTGGATTTGGTAACAACTATAGATGTTGAAATTCAGGATATTGCCGAAAAAGCTTTACGAGAAAGAATGTCGGCAATAGAAGCTAAACATGGCTGTGCTGTATTGATGGAAGTTGCTACAGGTGAGGTCAAGGCTTGTGTTAATTTGCAAAGAGGTACAGATGGAAAATATTTTGAAGGGAGAAATTGGGCTGTTTTGCGTACAGAACCCGGTTCTACAATGAAACCGCTTTCGCTAATTGTTGCATTAGAAGATGGTGTTGTTAAACTAACGGATACTATCAATACCTACAATGGTGTATATCGTTTTCATGATCGTGATATGAAGGATTCGAATTGGCGAAATGGTGGTCATGGGATAATCACTGTTAAAGACGTAATAGCTTATTCGTCGAATATTGGTATTTCTAGAATAATAAATAAAAAGTATGGCAAAAGTCGCGATACTCAATGTGAATATGTAAATAAACTTTATAAAATGGGAGTTTCTAAAGATTTAAGATTAGAAATCCCCGGTTATGAAGTGCCAAATGTGCGTCATCCTAAAGATCCTCATAGTCATTGGTATGGTACTACGTTGCCTTGGATGTCGATTGGCTATGAGTTGCAGCTGTCGCCAATTAATGTGTTGACTTTTTACAATGCAATAGCTAACAATGGTATTTTGTTACGCCCATTTTTTGTAAAAGCGGTTACCAAAAATAGTGAAGTTGTTCAATCTTATTCAACGGAGGTGTTAAATGATAAATTTTGCTCAAGTTCTGTGTTGGGAGATGTTCGTGAGGCATTAGAAGCGGTTGTCGAATATGGTACTGGAAAGGCTGCAAAATCTAATTATGTAAACATTGCGGGTAAAACAGGAACTGCTCAAGTTGGTTATGGTTCGGGGCTTCCTATTACGCATCAGGTATCTTTTTGTGGATATTTCCCTGCAGAGAAACCTTTGTATTCTTGTATAGTTGTTATTTATGACCCACAAAAAGGGTATGCTTCTGGTGGTGCTATGAGTGGTGTTGTGTTTAAAAATATAGCGGAACAAGTGTATGCTCGAAAAGTTCAGTTAGACCCTAATGAAGCGAATATTGAATCGAAATATCCTGAGGTAAAAATGGGTAGTAAGCATGCCACTGAGTTGTTGTTTGAGGAATTATCAGAAACAGAAAAAACGAAATTTTGGGCGAGAAATATATGCGATGGTTTGGATAAGTCTGATTTTTCAAGTCCAAGTAATATAGGTAGTCTAGTTCCCGACGTTGTTGGGATGGGGGCAAAAGATGCAGTGTTTTTGATTGAGAAGTGTGGAGTTAGAGCGTGTATTTCGGGAACGGGAAAAGTGGTGTCGCAATCGATTGCAGCAGGCACGAAACCACAAAAAGGTAATATTGTTTATTTGAACTTAAAATAAAAGAATTATGATACTATCGGAAATTCTAAAAGGCGTAAAGGTTTTAAGTTGTTCATTTGTTGATGTAACAATAAAAAACATTTGTTTCGACTCTCGCAAAGTTGCAGAAGGCGATATTTTTGTGGCTACTCGTGGCACTGCTGTTGATGGGCACGATTTTATTGCAAAGGCTGTGGAGCAAGGTGCTGTGGCTGTGGTTTGCGAAACTTTGCCAAAGAAAATAGCCGAGAATGTGGTTTATGTTCAGGTTGCCGATAGTGCTGATGCTTTAGGAATTATGGCATCTAATTTTTACGAAAATCCATCGCAAAACTTAACACTTGTCGGTGTTACAGGAACAAATGGAAAAACTACCATTGCGACACTTCTTTATCAACTTTTTCGTGCATTGGGATATAAGGTTGGGTTGCTCTCAACTGTTTGCAACTATGTTGATGTTGAAGCTGTTGAATCAACTCACACTACACCAGATGCGTTGGAGTTAAATGCTCTTTTGGCAAGAATGGTAGATGCTGGTTGCGAGTATGCTTTTATGGAAGTAAGTTCGCACTCGGTGGAGCAACGTCGCATTGCAGGGCTGCAGTTCCGTGGTGGAATTTTTACAAACCTCACTCGCGACCACTTGGACTATCACAAAACAGTAGAAAATTATTTAAAAGCAAAAAAACGCTTTTTTGATGAATTGCCAAAAACAGCATTTGCTTTGACCAATGCTGACGACAAAAACGGCGAGGTGATGTTACAAAATTGTGTAGCAGAGAAAAAAACATATTCGTTGAGAACGCTCGCCAATTTCAAAACTCGCATTCTCGAAAATTCTTTTGAAGGAATGTTACTACAAATGAATGGACACGAAGTGATGATGCCTTTTGTTGGCAGATTCAATGCTGCAAATCTTTCGGCAGTTTTTGGTGCTGCAGTGTTGTTGGGCTTCGACGAACTCGAAGTGCTTACAAAGTTAAGCTCGCTCAAGTCGGTTTCAGGCCGTTTTGAAACTATTCGCCACGAAGGCGTTACGGCAAT
>JAGCAG010000019.1 GCA_017652785.1 Paludibacteraceae bacterium
ATGCGTTTCAAAATCAATTACTTCATAATAATTTTCATTAGATATAGGAGCAATACGCATAACATAACACTTTTCTTTTACAGACATTCCATTTGAAGTTTTATAAGCAGGGAAAGATTGTACTAATAAAAGCATATTTCCTCCTCCGTTGCGTACTTGATGTGGATATTCTACAAAACCTGCAAAGAAAAGGTCGCCCGTAGATGCATAGTCAATATCATTGTTTTTTAGATAGGTTCCTTTTTCTCCAATTTCTATTTCCTTCGCAAGTGAATATTTCATTACTATTGTTAGGTTTTTTAAACCAATTGCTTCTTGTATATCTTCAGGCAATTGTCCAAAATCTATGTATTCGTCATTTATCTTTCCCATAGTAATCATTGAATTTTCTCTGATAAAAATACATTTTTTTCATAGAATAAAAAATCCACTCCCTTTTTCGAGAGTGGATTTCATTGTTTAATGAACTAAAAAATCTTAAAATCCTAAAGCTTTAAGGCGTTGTTCCATTTCGTTGAATTTTTCTTTTTTATCCAAACGATAGTAGATACTTCTCAACCAGCGGATGTTTTCGTAGTCGTCTGGTTTCAATTCCAATGCTTTTTCGTAGAAAGGCAACGATTTTTCCAACATAGCGTTAGCTTCAGCTTTAGCTTTTTGGTACTCTTTGTTGTCTTTTATTTCGTTTGCTTTGTTGTCGATATCTACTGCCTTGTTGTAGATAATGTTACCTTTGAAAGTGTAAGCATAAATGTGGTCGGGTTTCATTTCTATCGTTTTGTCGTATAGAGCTTCGGCAGCATCGAAATCGCCCATTTCTTCTTTTACACGTCCGAGCAAGAAATAGTTGTGTTCGTTGCTAGGATTGTTGCTGATAGCTTGTTCGAGGTAAACAATAGCTTTATCGTTTTCTTTCTTTTGAACGTAGTAGTCAACAAGTTGTTCGATGTAGTAATTCTCCGTAGGGAATTTTTTAGCAGCTACTTCCAAGTTTTTTACATAGTTTGCAGTGTCGTTAGCCGAAGTCAAAAGAATGTTTAAAAGAATCTGATAAACAGCATTTTGATCGTTAAAATTCGATTCTGTCAATTCTTGGAAATATTGAATAGCTTTATTAATGTGTTCTGGAGTTCCAGCTTGATAGTGAGCAATACCTGCGTTGTATTTGTAGAACGTGTAGTTGGTATCAGTAACAAGCAAGTTTTCAGAAGCTAAAGCAGACATCAAAGGAATGTTGATGTAAACATCGAAAATGTTTGCAGCAGCATCAAAATCCTTTTGGTTAAAAGCTTCGTTTGCAGCTAATTCTATCGAATAGTTACGATAAAGGTTCAACAATTCGTTTTTAATTTTTTTCGTGTATTTAGGTTTTATTTTACCTTTTGCATCAGGAAGTTGATCCATTGAGTCAGCTTTCAAAAAGCAAGGTAAAACTTTAAGCAAGCACTCTTGACGCAAATTGTTATCGCAAGGCAATCCCATACGTTGTTTGTCAGTTTCATCTTGTTGTATTTTGTTGAAAATAGCTCCGGCTTCGAACCAAGTTTTAGCTTGATTAGCAGTTTCGGGATGTACCAATGCTTCTTCGATTAAAGTTTTAGCACCTTGAGGATCAGGAGCTTCTACGTTGTAAGCTTTAGTTTTTGCTTTAGAAATGTTAGCTTTTTGAGCAAACATAGTAGTTGCCAAACATAGCAAAACTACAGGTAAAAATACTTTTTTCATAACTAAATTAATTTTTGTTATTGATAAATTTAATTGTTTTCTATTGTGTTATTTTCTTCGTTTTCAGTGTTTTCTGTTATTGCATCTTCAGTCTCTTCGGCTACAACCTTACAAACGGAAGCGATTTCGTCGTTGCGTTTTTCGAGGTTGATTAGGCGAACTCCTTGCGTTGCACGTCCCATAGTACGAATGTCAGCCACTTTCAAACGGATTGTTATTCCCGACTTGTTGATAATCATTAAATCGTTTTCGTCGCTTACGCTCATTATCGCTACCAATTTACCAGTTTTTTCGGTGATATTCATTGTTTTAACACCTTTACCTCCACGGTTTGTTATACGATAAATGTCGTTTGGTTGTCCGTTTTCGTCAAGAACAATATTGCCATTTTCATCTTTTTCAACAATATTGGTACGTTTTCCGTAACCTTTTTCAGAAACCACCATCACAGTTTCGTTCGACTCTTTGTTTCCACAAATCATACCAACAACTTCGTCGCCGTCATCGTCGAGCTGCATACCGCGAACACCTGTAGAAACGCGACCCATAGAGCGAACATTCTCTTCGTTGAAACGAATTGCACGACCATTGCGATTAGCCATAATAATTTCGCTATTGCCATCGGTTAAGCAAACTTGGATCAAACGGTCGTCTTCACGAATCACAATAGCATTAACACCATTTTGACGTGGACGAGAATATGCTTCTAATGACGTTTTCTTTATCACACCTTGTTTTGTTGCAAATACTAAATAATGAGACTTAACGAATTCCTCATCGTTTAATTGCTTGGTTGTG
>JAGCAG010000020.1 GCA_017652785.1 Paludibacteraceae bacterium
CACAACCAAGCAATTAAACGATGAGGAATTCGTTAAGTCTCATTATTTAGTATTTGCAACAAAACAAGGTGTGATAAAGAAAACGTCATTAGAAGCATATTCTCGTCCACGTCAAAATGGTGTTAATGCTATTGTGATTCGAGAAGATGACCGTTTGATTCAGGTTTGTTTGACAGATGGTAATAGCGAAATTATTATGGCAAACCGCAATGGTCGTGCTATTCGTTTCAACGAGGAAAATGTTCGTTCTATGGGACGTGTTTCTACTGGTGTTCGTGGTATGCAACTCGATGACGATGGCGACGAAGTTGTTGGTATGATTTGCGGAAATAAAGAGTCGAACGAAACTGTGATGGTGGTTTCTGAAAAAGGTTACGGAAAACGTACCAATATTGTTGAAAAAGATGAAAATGGCAATATTGTTCTTGACGAAAACGGGCAACCAAACGATATTTATCGTATTACAAACCGTGGAGGTAAAGGTGTTAAAACAATGAATATCACCGAGAAAACAGGTAAATTGGTAGCGATAATGAGCGTAAGCGATGAAAACGATTTAATGATTATCAACAAATCGGGTATAACTATTCGTTTGAAGGTTGCTGACATTCGTACGATGGGACGTGCAACACAAGGAGTTCGTCTCATCAACCTCGAAAAACGCAACGATGAGATTGCTTCCGTTTGTAAGGTTGTGGCCGAAGATGTGGAAGAAATTGTTTCGGAAACTGTTGAAAGCGAAGAAAATAATACAATAGAGAATCAATAAAATTTATCAATAACAAAAAGTAGTTTAGTTATGAAAAAAGTATTTTTACCTGTAGTTTTGCTGTGTTTAGCAACTACTATGTTTGCTCAAAAAAGCAACATTTCGAAAGCAAAAGTAAAGGCGTTCAATGTAGAAGCTCCTGACTTTAAGGGTGCAAAAGAGTTAATGGATGCGGCGTTGGTTCATCCAGAAACAAAAGATGATATTAAAACTTGGTGGGCTGCAGCTCAAGTTTATAACGAAATTCAGATGCAAGAAACAGGAAAACAAATGATGGGATTTTCATTCGATGAAAGTTTGAGAGATGCTACATTGTTAAAAGTTCTTGATTGTGCCTTGAAAACTGATGAGTTGGATTATATGCCAGACAAAAAAGGTGCTGTAAAACCAAAGTATACGAAAAAGATTAAAACTTTGTTGACTGATTTGTTTAATAGCCCTTCAATTCAATATTGTGCAGGTGCTGCATTTGAGCGTAAGGATTTTGCGACAGCAGCAAAAGTGTTTGATATCTATGTAGAAATTCCTACTATTGAATTTATGAAACCTTTAGCTTTGGACAATGATTCTAATTATGCATTTATCAAATATAATGCAGGGATTGCTCATATTCAAGCAGCAGAAAAAGAAAACTTATCAAAAGCAATTCAGTACTTTGGGGAATTAACAACATCTTCTTATGAGGACAAAAATTCTGTTTATCAAATTTTGTCAACTTTGTATTTGCAAATTGGAGATACTGCTAACTATGTGAGAACATTGGAAGAAGCAGTGGAAAAGTTTCCTGGAGAAACTTATTATATCAATTTCTTGATAGAACATTTGTTGAAAACAAATCAATCTGACAAAGCTGTTGCTTATTTGGAAAGAGCTATCGCTAACGATCCAAGTTTTGCTAACTACTATTTTATTTTGGGTTATGTTAAAGAAGGTTTAGGACTTAAAGATGAAGCTATTGAGCAATATGACAAAGCTATTGCTATCAACCCAGAATATGTAGAAGCAATCTTTGGTAAAGGTTTGAATTTGTACAACAGAGCAGTTGAAGCGGATAACAAAGCAAGCGAAATTCAAGATTATAAACTTTATCAACAAGAGCGTCAAAAAGTTGATAAAATGATTATGGCTGCACTTCCTTACTTCGAAAAAGTGTTGGAACTTAAACCTGAAGATGATGTAAACTTGAGAACGTTGAAAGGTATTTATTATCGTTTTAGCTCAAAAGATAAGGAATTTGAACGTAAGTATAACGATATGGATAAACGTATGAAGGAATTAGGTTATTAAAAGTAACTTACTTTCTTGAAATAAAAAGTCGCCTGCAGGCGACTTTTTTTGTCTTTTTCTAGTGGTTTTATTTTGCTTGCAAATGTTTTATTTCTCCAGTTGCTGGGTCTAAAATGAGTTTCAGACTTTTGTTTTTTGTAAGCTTTTTGTCTAACGAGAGTGTGTAACCAAGTTGTGCAACTTTAAGGCATTTTTCAAGTAAAATATTTTCAGTATCATATATGGAAACTGTTGCATTTCCAGCTATTTGATATCGGATGCCTTTTTGTTCTTTTTGTTTTGAGGAAAGGTTCAGATTGGCACGTTCAGTTTCTATTTTGACATAAATTGGAGAGCCTGACAAATCTGTTTTATCTACAATTCCTTGTTTGTTTGCAAAGCGAAAGAGAACCTCATCAATGTTTCTTGAAGGATCTATTTCTATTGTTTGTACCAAAGTATCAACAACAGTTTTTCCAATAAAAAGTTCGGTTAATTTTTTTTCTGTTTGGCAGAGTTGTTCGAATAAAATTCGAGTAGAAACTCCGTCGGAAGGAAATTCAAAATCGCCCAATAGATACGAGTTTTTACTTTCTCTGATGGCGTAAAGTTGTTTCGCAGTTAATTCCGCCATTTTTGTTGTTGAATTAGCGTGAAGTGTCTCTTCGTTCAGAACGCTCCAATCAAAATTTGCTGTTTTTTTGTTTAAACAAGTTGTTATTTGTTTTTCTGTTGTTGAGTTTCCTGATTTTGGATTTTCGCCGATAGCACATAAAACGTTATTTGTGTTCAAGTAAATTCCAGTAACTTTTTCAGGCGATTGGATGTGAAAGATTTTACTCGTGTCGGCAATGGAAAACGATTGTATTGATAAAGATTCCAAATTCCATTCCTCATGGTCTTCTTTTATGAAGTCTTTTGTTCCCAAAAAACGTCCAGCATATTGGAAAAATGGACCTTTTATGAAAGTTGTTTTTATAGTTGTTACTTCAACTTTGAGCATTGTTTTAGGTAAAAAATAAAAAATTCCTTTTCCGTCTTTTATCGGTTTTTCTTGTTGAACAGATTTTACGACTGGTTTTGCAATTATTGACGTTGCTATCAATAAAAGTGTTGTTGCTAAAATTGTTTTCTTCATTTTTTTAAAAGTGTTAAATATGCTTTGCCAATGTTTTCAATAATATCTGAGGCAATGAGAGCTTGTTCCGAAACATCTTTTGCTGCTAAATCTCCAGCCAAACTATGCAATACTACTCCAATTATGGCGGCCTCTTCTGGAGAATAGTTTTGTGCTAAAAGAGAGAGAATAATTCCAGTTAGCACATCTCCGCTTCCTGCTGTTGCCATTCCTGCATTGCCAAAAATATTCTCAAAAATAGTTCCATTTGGACAAAATATTTTTGTTCGATGACTTTTTAGCACTACAAAAACAGTATATTTTTCTGCAAATTTCAAGGCTTTTTTTGTTTGTTCTTCAAGAGAAGAAAATGTTCCTACAATTCGTTCAAACTCTCGAATATGAGGAGTGAATATGCTGTTTTGAGGAACAAACTCTAAAAGCGATTTGTTTTGCGAAAAAATGTTCAATGCATCTGCATCAAAAACAATAGGACTTTGGGGTTGTGTTTTTATCCAATTTTCAAAAGCACAAGCTGTTAATTGAGAAATTCCAAGTCCGCAACCTATTCCTATTGCTGTATATTTTTCTGTATTTGATGGGAATGATGTTATTTCATCTTTGTTGTTGTCGAAAAGAGTAATTGCTTCTGGAATAGCAGTTGGAAAAATGTATTTTGCTCCAGCAGGAACATACGATGTTAGTAGACCAACTCCTGTCCGCATACAAGCTTTTGATGCCAAAATAGCAGCTCCTATTTTTCCTAAACTTCCTCCAACGAAAAGCGCATGACCATAATCACCCTTGTGTGATTCAGGGTTACGGAAATGTATTTTTGTTCGGATGAATTCAGTAGTTAGAGGAAGCATCTTTTTTCTGTTTCTTATTTTTGGTAATCCAAAGGCATTCGGTTTACTATAGATCGTCCAAGTGTAACCTCATCGGCATATTCTAGTTCATCGCCAACAGCAACGCCTCTAGCTAAAACTGTCATTTTTACATTGCTTGGAGCTAATTTTCTGTACAAGTAAAAACATGTTGTGTCGCCTTCCATTGTTGTGCTTAAGGCAAAAATAATTTCTTTTATATTGCCTTTTTCTACTCGTTCTATCAACGAATTGATTTCCAAGTCGGATGGCCCAATTCCATTCATTGGAGAAATAATTCCTCCTAATACGTGATACAAGCCTTTATATTGTTGGGTGTTCTCTATAGCCATTACGTCCTTAATAGTTTCCACTACGCAGACTGTTGTCTCGTCTCTTGATTTATCGGAACAAATACCACAAATTTCGGTGTCGGAAATGTTGTGGCAAATTTTACAATAGAGAATATTTTGGCGGAGATTGAGCAAAGAGTTTGCAAAACTTTCTACATCTTCTTCTGTTTGCCTTAGTAGGTGTAATACCAAACGAAGTGCTGTTTTTTTTCCAATTCCAGGAAGTTTTGAAAATTCTAAAACAGCATTATCTAAAAGAGTAGAAGATTGTAACACTTGCATCTTTATTGATTTTCTTTTAAAGTCTCACAAAAATAGTAATTTTTATTTAATCTGATGGTTTGTTATCTTTTTGGGAAAAAGTCTATTTTTTTTTTTTTTTAGGAAAAATAGACATTATCTTTGTCGGCAAATATCAAAATTTAATTTATTGTCTAATTAAAATTATTTAAAATGAAAAAGAAATTATTCTTTGTGGCTGTGTTGTTGTTTGCAACGGTGAGTTCTTTTGCTGTTTGTAAGCACGAAAACTACATCGGCGACAACGATGTGGCAGGTTGGATGTGGCAATATTATGGGTCATGGCAACCAGGTTCTGCTCCTGCTGGAACAGAAAATGACAATTTCTTCATTGGCCGTGTTCGTCCATTGAAGCGTTTTACAAACGTTAACTCGCAGGTTCTTCAAGATAGTAAAAAGGATATGCGTCGTCAACGTAAAGTGTTGTGGTGGTGTCCTATCAACGAAGGTGGATGGACCTCTTTGCCACGTTATGCTTTTGATTCTGAAGCATTTAGTTCTTGGAGTTACATTGATATTCACGGAAACTGGACACAAGGTCTTTTGCGTCAACCTGGTGCTTTTGCCGATGTTTGTCATAAAAATGGTGTGGCAACTAGTGTGGTTTCGGCTGCGCCATGGGCTGAAGCACAAACCAATTACGATGGTGGTCATGGTCAGAACTACTACACGCTTACTCAAGGTGGAGCTGATAAATTGATGCAATTGTTAAAGTATTACGGTATTGATGGTATCGGTTTCAACTCAGAACAAACTTGGGAAAGTTTTACAGCAATGAAAACTTTGCTTTTCAATTGCCATAGTTTGAGAGATAAATATGACATGGATCTTTTGCACTTTGACTTTTACAATTTAAGTAGTAGTTTGTCTGCTTCATCTTCTTATTGTGGAAGTACAAGTTTTGACTGCTTCTTCCCTGCTGCTAATGGTTTCTTCTTGAACTACAACTGGGGTAATTTGTCTGGATCTGTATCTTCTGCAAATACGCTTATCAATAATGCAGGAGGAAATTTCTCTGAATACGTTTCTTCTTACGATGTATACGGAGGTATGGATATGCAAGGACGTAGTAGTGCAGGATGGAGTTACATTGACCAAGCTGCTGCTTCTGTGGGTATTTGGGGTGCACACAACAAATGTATGCCTTACGAAGGTGCAACTGAAGATGGTTCTACTCCTATTGCAATTCAAAAATGTTATCTTAGAAAATGCGAACAGTTGTTTACTGGTGGAACTCGTAACCCTGTTAATAATCTTGCAATTTCTAGTAAGCTTTGTTCAGGAACACCAGACTTCTTTGGTATTTCGAAACTTGTAGCTGCAAAATCGTCATTGTCTTGGGTAGCGAATGATTATTTCCCATTTATTTCTTACTTTAACTTGGGTAACGGTCAGTTCTTCAAAAACGAAGGCGAAACTACTTACAACGACGAGTGGTACAACATCGGTATTCAAGACTTCCTCCCAACATGGCGTTGGTGGATTACAACTGAGTTTATGGGACGCGAAACTTCAAAAGTTCCTTCTGGTTTCTCGGCAGAGTTTACTTATGAAGATGCTTGGTTTGGAGGTTCTTGTTTGAAAATTGAAAATACCGATGCAGCAAATACTAGTGTTTATTTGCAATTATTCAAAACTCAATTCCCTATCGCAACAGGTTATGAGTTTACTATCCGTTACAAAGTGTTGAGTGGTAGTGCAACATTGCAATGGGTAGGAAGCAAGGAAGGTTCTGAATCTACTGCTGTTACTCGTCCTATTGGTGCTGTTAGTGCAGCAAATGCAAGTGAATGGACAGAAAGAACTATTGCTACATC
>JAGCAG010000003.1 GCA_017652785.1 Paludibacteraceae bacterium
ACCATAGTTGTGATGGATGTAATTGATTGAGTAACCATCTTTAAGCATATGCATATATTTTAGCAATGCTGAATAATCGTGTTTCTTTCGCATAAAATAAACCCCAAAGTTTTTTGTCCAAACTTTGGGGTTCACTTCATTTTCTATCTTCCCTTTTTTTTTTTTACTTTGTGATTAAGTCAATTTCGGCAACGGAACACCACGCATTATTTTCAACTTCATTTAGTGCAACAAATTTGAAGTAGCGCAATGTTTCTGTTTGTTGAAACAAAACTTCCTGATTTACAGGATTATTTTTGATATTGGAAAATTCGCCGTTAGCGATGATTTTTTTCCAATTTTTTCCATCATTTGAAATGTAAAAATCGTAATTGTAAGGAATTCCTCCGAGCATATCTTTTCGTGGAATGAGGACAAAACCTTTGACTTTTAGTTGTTGCGCACAATCGATGGTTATAAAATGAGGGTGTTTTTTTGCATCACTGTCCCAAGGAGTGTGCCAGATGGTATTTTCGTTGTTATCAATGGCTTTTTCTGCTTCGTAGTGCAACTCCTCATCACTACGCGCAATTATCGACCACTCTTTTTTTGCAATGTCAAAATCTCGAGATTGAACATCACTTTGTTTTTTCCCTTCGCTGTAAATGGCAATAGCTTTTATTGTTCCTTTGCTCAAGAATTCGAAAGGAGTAGTGTAAAGTTCAGAATTTTGGTTTGGAGTAGTGCCATCGGTAGTGTACTTAATAGTTGCATTTTCGTTGGCTTTGATGCTTACCATTCCGTCTTTATTTCTTTCTATTATTGGTTTGGAAATAAATTCTTCAGCGAGATACGCTTTGACGTGTTTGAAACGGAAATTGTCACGAGCCTGAATGTTGATTCTGATTTTTTCTACATTAAGAATGGGTAATCGTAGCAGACGCTTATAGCCGATGGTTGTTCCTTTAGCGATGGTTTCCCAATTGTTATTTTTAAGCACTTCTATTGAAAAACTTTCGATTCGTTGACCATAACGGATATCTTCGGCAAGTTCGATAACATTAAATTTTGCTTCTTTTTTTACATCAAAAATTTTTGATTCACATTGTTGTTTGCTCTTCCAAGTTTTTGTCTCTTCTAGTTTGTTTTCTGCATACATTTGACGTAAAAATTGTCCATACTCAGCCAAATTTATGCTGTCTTGTTTTGCTATCAAACCTTCTTTATTTGGGGGAATGTTGAGCAATAATACAGAGTTTTTTCCAACAGAGTTGAAATAAATATTTGCCAATTGTTCTGCTGTTTTTACTCGGGCATCATCTTTTGGATGGAAGAACCAACCTTGACGAATCGAAACATCTACTTCCGAAGGCCACCATACCATCTTTTCTGCTTTTTCTATTAGTTCCTTACTACCGAGTTCTTTCGACGTTGTGCTTATTCCTAGTTTTTCGTTTGATATTTTGGCTTCTTCTCTGACGTCATTTTGTAAAACGGTAACACTCCATTCTGTATCGCGTCCAAAACCTGCTTCGTTTCCAACCCACCGAACATCATCGCCCGAAACTGCTACAACAGCATTTGGCATAAGTTTTTTTATCAGGTTGTAATATGCAGGGAAATCATATTTTTGCACTTTTCCGTTTGGACCTTCGCCACAAGCTCCGTCGAACCACACTTCATCAACCTTTCCGTAGTTGGTCAATAGTTCGGTAAGTTGTTCCATAAAGAATTGATTGTAGGCAGGAGAGTCGCCGTAAGAAACGGCATTTCGATCCCAAGGAGAAAGATAAACACCAAACTTTAATCCATATTTTTCGCACGACTTTTGTAATTCTTTTACCACGTCCCCTTCTCCATTTTTCCAAGGAGAAGCAGCAACTGAATGTTTTGTTGTTTTTGTTTGCCAAAGACAAAATCCATCGTGATGTTTTGCCGTGATAATCACCAACTTGAAACCTGCATTCTTGACAGTTTCGCACCATTGGTCAGTATTCAAATTTGTGGGGTTAAAAAGTGTTGGAGACTCAGTTCCATCTCCCCATTCTCTTCCTGTGAAAGTATTTATTCCAAAATGAAAGAATACGGTAGTTTCCAACTCTTGCCAAGCTAATTGCTGTGGGGATGGAACAATATGCGATGCTATTTTTAGTTTCTCTTCTAGAGTCGCATTTTGAGGAAATGTTGCACTCTTTTCATAACGTTTTTCGGTACAACTTGCCAAAAGTATAATACTAAAAACGAGAAGTAAATTTTTCTTTTTCATAACTCAAATGTTTCTAAAAAAAAGGGAATTACTGCCATGGAAACAATAATTCCCTTTTTGTGTTACAAGGTTTTATTTTCTTATTTAATAGAAATTTCTCCAACAAATATCCAAGCTGGTTCTCCTGTTGCTCCGTGCCATTTAGGCATACATTTTACCGATTCCCCAGTTACTCTAACGTAGCGAGTTTCTACTTCGTCAAAGTTCAAAACAACAGTTTCGATATCTTTTGCGACATCTTTCCATTTATCAACATCGGAATATTTTTCATATTTTATAGTTTTGAAATTCTCTCCATCTTCCGAAATTTCAACCTTCATTGCTTCTGCACCGAAAATATAGTTCCCTGGTTCAATCAATAAGGTCATTTCTACTGAAGAAATTTTTTGCATTTCCTTTAAATCAATAACTGCTTGCATATCAGTTCCAAGATAACCAATCCATGCACCAGTATTGAAAATTGGATCTCCAACCATTCCATCAATAAGTGTTTCGGGTTTAATATAAGCATAGTTATTGTGTACTGGTTTAGAGAACTTAATAGGTTTCAAAGTCGCTTTGTTGAAAGATATTTCTTGAGACTTAACTTTTGAAGTGAAATCAGGACGAATAGCCACTGTTTTTACTTCACAAGTAGAGTTTATTTGCAAAGGTTCTGTGTAAAGTGTCGAATTCTCTGTCGGTTCGCTTCCGTCAAGTGTGTAGTAAATAGGAGCATCACCAAGAGTTGATAAATTAAATTCAACAGTTTCGTTTTCGATGTTTGGAGAAATAATCATCGACACTTCTAATAAATGTTTTGCATAGTTGAAACCTTCGCGTTCGTAGATATCAAACATTTTTCCCATACGTTTTATGAAACAGTTGTAATTCTTGTTTTCGGGATAAGTCCAATCAACTTCGCTCAAGGCAGCAAGGCGAGGATATATCATATATTCGCGTGCAGAGTCGGACGGTAAATATTCGCACCAAAGATTTGCTTGTGCACCAATAATAAGATGATGTTTATCCTTTTCTAAAATAGAAGGAACAGGTTCTAGGCTATATACTCGTTCAACACTATTGAATCCTCCAATTGCAAATTGTTCGTTTTCTGTGTCGCGAGTTTGATAGTAATCAAAATAAACGTGAGTGTTTGGTGTCATAATTACTTCGTGATCTTGCAAAGCTGCTTCTGTTCCTCCGTTCATTCCACGCCAAGACATTACAATGGCATCAGGTCCAAGTCCTCCTTCCAAAATTTCATCCCAGCCGATAATTCTGCGACCTTTTGCTTTGATGAAATTTTCCATACGAGTCATCACATAACTTTGCAAATATTCTTCAGCTGTGTGTTTTTTGTCTGATTTGATACCAAGTTCTTTGATTTTTGCTTGACAAGTTTCACATTTCTTCCAACTTTTTTTAGGACATTCGTCTCCACCAATATGAATATATTGACTTGGGAAAATATCAATTACTTCAGTCAAAACGTCTTCTAAGAAGTTCATGGTAGATTCTTTGCCAACGCAAAGTACCTCATCAGAAACTCCCCATTGTCCCCAAACCTTATAAGGACCTCCTGTACAACCGTACTCAGGATAAGCTGCTAAAGCCGCTAACATGTGTCCTGGAAGGTCAATTTCTGGAACAATAATCACATTGCGTTCTGTAGCATAATTTACTAGCTCGCGCAATTCTTCTTGAGTGTAAAAACCTCCGTGAGGAATACCATCTTGGTCTTCTGATTTTCCTTTGATACAAGTACTTTCGCGATATGCCCCGATTTCTGTGAGTTTTGGATATTTTTTTATTTCTATACGCCAACCTTGATCATCGGTTAAATGGAAATGGAAGTGATTCAAATTGTGCAAAGCCAATGCATCAATAGTTCTTTTTACAAAATCAATTGAAGCAAAATGACGAGCAACATCTAAATGAAATCCTCTGTATTTGAATCTTGGTAAATCGTTGATAATAACTGGGTTGAAACTAATTTTTGCTTTTGGAGCGACAGCAGGAAGTGATTTTCGGAGAGTTTGTATTCCATAGAAAACACCAGCTTCTGAAGCTCCTTGAATAGTAATCTGATCCAAAGTAACAGTAAGTTGATATGCTTCAGGATTTTCATTTTCTAAACCTAATTTAAGCACAATGTTATTAGATGTTTCAACGTCGCTTATTTTTAGCTTATAATCTACCGATTGCGCCAAATATTCAACTAAGAATTCGGCATTACGTTTCATTTTTTCATTGTCGGCAGGAAAAACTACCACAGTTTTTGGTGACATAATAAAATTAGCACCATCTTGAGGCAAAATTTCTTGAGGAAGTGGCACTACCTGATAGGAAGCCTCTTTGACACATTGTTTACATGAGGATAAAAACATTATCACTAATGCAATGATTCCAACTAAACGAAAATTTTTCATAAAAAATGTTTGTATTAAAAATTAGTAAATGATTTGTTCAGAAATTTGTTGGGCAAGTTCTTTGCCTCTTAATTTTGATATTATTTGTAGTGCAAAGTCGAAAACTCCTCCTGCCGATTGTCCTGTTATTACTTCTCCTGAAGTTACTGCACTACAATCGAGTACGTTTGCTCCTTTTAGTTCTTGTTCAAAACCGGGATAGCAACATGCTTTTTGATTTTCTAAAAATCCTAACTGACCAAAAATCAATGGAGCCGCACAAATGGCAGCAATAGGTTTGTTTTCCGAATAATGTTTTTTCAAAATCTCTAAAAGAGGTTTGAAGTTGTTTAGATTGTTCGTCCCGGGCATCCCTCCAGGAAGAATCAGCATCTCGGCATCGGAAAAATCAACTTCAGAAAATACTTTATCTGCCAAAATCACGATATTGTGTGCGCCAATTACTTCTTTTTCTTCTAAAATAGAAATGCTTTCTACATCAATTTTTGCTCTTCTCAACAAATCAATCGTAGCAATGTATTCCGTTTCTTCAAAACCACTAGCAAGAAAGATATAAGTTTTCATTTTTCTATTTGTTATAAACAAGTTACAGACCTGCATTTTTTATATGCAAGAACACGCAAATATAAACAAATTTTTGGAAAAATGTCTGTGTGTATAAATTTAATTTAGTTTGAACTTATAGGTAATAGTCCCGTAAACATTATTTTTCCCTGGAGAAAATTTTACTTTTTTTGCGGCAGCTAAAGTCATTTCTACGAGTGTTCGGTCTGTTATGGTAGTGCCTTGTCCTGTTGTTGTAGAAATTACGTTTCCATTTTCATCAACACGTATGCTAACCACAATTTTTCCTTCTTCGTTGGCATTGTATTCAGGCCGTGGAATGCCTCCTCGAAGGTCGCGCCCAGATAAACTCCAATCATTACCATTTGAACTGCCTTTCCCAGCAGGATTTCCAGCAGTTCCACTTCCAGAGGATTGCCCAACTCCAACCGATTGCCCGAAAACAGCTCCAGCTTTTCCTGCTTTGGCAGTTTTTGCTGCTTGTTCGGCTTCAATGCGCTGACGTTCAAGATCTTCTTGACGTTTTTGCTCAGCAATGAGCATTTCTTGTTGTCTTTTTTCTTCTCTTTCTTTCTTTTTTTGAGCTTCCAACGCCACTGTTTCTTCGTCTTCTTGTGTCATCAGTTCTTCTTTTGTTGGTGGGGTTGGAGGAGGAGTGATAGGAGTGGCTGTTTCAGCAACGGTTTCTCCTAAACCTTCAATGCCATCACCAAAACTCACCATTATGCCTTCCTCTTCTTCTTCTTTTTCAAAAGGCATAAAGACAAACATCAGCAAAAGAACGATAATTATTCCACTCAGAAAACTACCTAAAAGTCCGTATATTTGAGAAGATTTCATTAAAAAAGAGCCAAATTTATTTTTGCACTGATTTTGTGGCAATTACTAATTTCATTTTATTGCTGTTGGCAATGTCCAAAATTTTTACAATTTCTTTGTAAGGAACCTCTTCGTCGGCATGAAGAGCAATGTAGAACGTCGAATCGTTCATTTGTTCTTGTTGTAACATTGATTCTATTTCTTCAAAAGGAATTATTTGCGCTTTTTCTTTCTTTTTAGAAAAACTATATTCTCCATCTTTGCTTATTCCTATTCGAACGATAGATGTTTTTGTTGATGTTTTTGCTCTGCTTTGCGGAAGGTTTATTTTTATGTCGTTAGGCGACGACATGGTTGCTGCAATCATAAAAAAGAGCAACAACAAGAAAACCATATCCGTCATCGACGACATGCTGAACGAAGCTTCTGCTTTATTTCTTTTTTTTAGTGCCATAAGCAGTGTTTTTTATTTTTTTCCAGCTGCAGGTTCGTTAAGTAAATCGAGAAACTCCATATTCTTGGTTTCAAGTTTTCTCATTATTTGGTCTAATCGTGCAACCAAATAATTGTAAGCAAAATATGCACAAACACCAACAACAAGTCCAGCAACTGTGGTTACCATTGCAGTATAAATACCCCCAGAAAGGTCGCTTAGATTGATGGTATTGTCTCCTTTACTTGCCATGTTGAAGAATGCTTCAACCATACCGATAACCGTTCCCAAAAAACCAACCATAGGAGCGCCACCTGCAATGGTTGCCATTATGGTAAATCCTTTTTCGAGTTTTGCAATTTCAATATTTCCTACGTTTTCTATTGCCACGAGCACATCACTCATCGGACGACCTAAACGACTGATTCCTTTTTCAATCATTCGAGCAGAAGGAGTGTTAGTGTCTCTACAAAGATTTAGTGCAGAATCTATTTTTCCGTCGTAAATATAATCCTTAACACGATTCATAAAAGAACTATCTTCTTTCGAAGCTTTTTTCAAAACAACTAAACGTTCTATGAAGATGTAAATAGCAATAAGCAACATAAGAGCGAGAGGAATCATCAACCAACCTCCTTTTAGAGCCATATCCAAAAGACTTATTTGCTGCTCTTGTGTAACTGATCCTGCATTTGCCAAAGTGTCAGGAACTTCGGCTACTACTTGTAAAAATACGGATAATAGATTCATTTTTTTATTTTTTTAATGCGTTTTTGTATAACTCTATAGTTTTCTGTAATCCCAAATAAAGAGCATCGGAGATTAGCGCATGTCCGATAGATACTTCATCTAAGAAAGGAATGTTTTGTTTGAAAAATGCTAAATTTTCGGCATTCAAATCGTGTCCAGCATTAATCCCCAAACCTAATTTCTTTGCAACCTTCGCCGCTTCAACAAACGGAGCAATTGCCGCATTTTTATCTTTCGGAAATTGTGTTGCATAGGGCTCTGTGTAAAGTTCTATTCTGTCAGTCCCAGTCGCTGCTGCAGCACGAATGTTTTCGATATTTGTGTCGGTAAAAATAGAAACTCGAATGCCTACAGACTGAAAATTCATAACCAAATCTTTCAGAAAGTCTTGGTTTGTAATACAATCCCAACCTGCATTTGAGGTTATAGCATCGGGTGCATCAGGAACAAGCGTAACTTGTGTTGGACGAACTTTTTTAACTAGTTCAATAAATTTTTCGCAAGGATAACCTTCGATGTTAAATTCTGTGGTAACAACAGATTTTAAGTCATATACATCAGCGTAACGAATGTGTCGTTCGTCGGGTCGAGGGTGAACCGTAATGCCTTCAGCACCAAATTCCTGACAGCGAATAGCAGCCTGTACTACATTAGGAAGATTACCTCCTCTTGCATTTCTCAAAGTGGCTATTTTGTTGATATTTACACTCAGTTTTGTCATAGACAATCATAAGGTTTTAATAGTGCAAAAATAGCATATTTTTCGAAAAATATGCTATTTTCTTTAATAATGAAATGTAAGTCTATTTGCAGATGTTTATTCTTTGTGATGAGGTCTGCTTTTGCACTCTTTTCTTTTTTTTCTGTTGGCTTTCAGAACGTTCATTTTTTCTGTCCCAATAATCTCTTCCAACGCTTTTTCTGTTTCAGCTTGAACTGCTTGCATTTCTTCAAATAACTTAGCTTTTTTTTGCTCTTCTTTTGTGAACAAACTGATTATCTTCTCTTTTTCTTTTTTTGTGAGTTCAAGTTGTTTCGCTACACAATCGGCACGCATCATTGCTTTTGTTTCAGGTGAAAAAAACATTTGTTTTTCACACATTGGTTTTCCTTTACACTCTTTTGGACCTTGTGCTTGAACACTTACCATTGCTCCTAAAACGAGAGCAAACATAATTACTGATACTTTTTTCATTTTGATTTAATTTTAATTGTTAGTAAGAATTTAATTCACATTGCTTTTGATGCGATTTTTGACAAAAGGTTTAAAATAATGTCATTTGTCCTGATTCATCTCCTAAAATAATATCGTTTGTATCAGCGGTTTCTGTGTTCGAATTTTCTTGTTCTTCCGTTGCTGAAGGTTCAACTTCGGGAACTTTTATTGGCTCTATTTCGTTGATTGTTTTTATTTCGAAAGTGGTGATTCTTTTCCCTTTGGCTTTTACACTCTTTATTCCAATAAATTCTTCTACATCAACTATTAAATTCTCTCTAAATGATTGGTTTCCTCCAAACTCAACCTCAAAACGAGGATAAGGAGTGTCCGAAAGTAAGAGTATTTTTGACTGTGAGTTTTCTCCTAAAATAGAAATTGGTTTAGCTGTTGGTTCCAGTTGAAAACGTTTGATGTAAGGATAGTTCTGTTGGTCAGCATCAATTAATGCCAAAGACCAAACTTTTTTAGCATCAAACTTTTCTATAATTAGAAGATTCTCGTTAAAGTGGTTATTTAAGTCGTAATTTGTTGTCGAATATTCTCCATTTTTGTTAATGACCAAAATGGAATCGCCAGCAAAGAATTCTCCTAACAAAACGCCTCTTCCATCGTGATTTAGGCGAGAAATATCAGGATCGAACCACACATTAATTCCTCCCAAAGTAGAATTGCCTTTCTCTTTAAGAACGATTTTTTGTACATCAAATTTCGTCAGCAAGTTCCCTCTCGATTGCCGACCCTTAATGGCTAATTCGCTGAAATCTTTTTCGAAAACCAAATTCTTTATTCTTCGGGTAGTTGGCTTTAGTGTAACTTTTACAACTTCGGCTTCGCCATTCGGATTTGCACTGAAATAAACAACTTTTGAGCCATCTATGCCTGTTGTAAGGTCGTATTCTTTATCGCGCGAAACACCAGAAACAGCAAAACGTTTCATATAATAGACGCTCGTTTTTCCTTCACGGTAAATAGCATTGTAAATGGTGCGTTTGTCGTTTTTCTTGAACACGGCTATGTGTAGAATGTTTTTCCCGACAAATATTTTCTCCGACACTTTCACGATTTTGTACTTGCCATTTTTGAAGAATACAATGATATCGTCAATATCCGAGCAGTTGCAAATAAACTCATCTTTTTTGAGACCAGTGCCAATAAATCCTTCTTCTCTATTGACAAAAAGTTTCTCGTTGGCTTCGGCAACTTTTGTTGTTTCTATCGTTTCAAAGTTTTTGATTTCGGTCAAACGAGGATGATTCTTTCCGTATTTTGTTTTGATTTTTTTGAACCAATCAATTGTGTAGTCAATGATGTGTTCCAATTTATTTTTTACATCAATAATGCTTGCTTCGGTGTCTGCAATGTCTTCGTCGGCTTTTTTGATGTCAAATTTTGAAATTTTGCGGACTGGTTTTTCACAAAGTTTCAATACGTCTTCACGCGTGATTTCTTTACGGAAAAGTTTTCTGTAAGGATCAAATTTGCGTTCAATATCAGTGACTTGTTCTTCCCACGATTCAAAATCTTCTTCCAATACTTTGTAAATTCGTTTTTCGAAAAATACTTTTTCTAAAGAAACCCAATGCCAATGATCTTCCAATTCGGAAAGTTGAATCTGTAACTCTTGAGTAAGGAGGTTTACGGTTTGATCAGTGTTTCTGCGTAATACTTCACTTACTGTGATAAAGCAAGGCTTGTTGTTGTCAACAACACAACAAACAGGCGAATAACTCATTTCACATTGTGTAAATGCATATAGTGCATCAATGGTTTTGTCTGATGAGGTTTTGTTGTCTAAATGAATCAAAATCTCTACACTGCTTGAAGTGTTATCGTCGATGTGTTTGATGTTGATTTTCCCTTTTTCGTTTGCTTTTATAACACTTTCCATTAAATTTTCGGTAGTAGTTCCGAAAGGAATCTCTTTGATTACAAGTGTTTTGTTGTCAAGTTTTTCAATTTTTGCTCTGATACGAACTTTGCCTCCTCTTCCTCCGTCGTTGTAGTTGCGGACATCAGCGTATCCTCCCGTCGGAAAGTCGGGTAGAAGTTCAAACGGTTTGTTCTTTAGATAGGCAATAGAGGCGTCTATCAACTCGTTAAAGTTGTGGGGAAGAATTTTTGAATTTAATCCTAAACCTATACCTTCACTTCCTTGTGCCAGAAGCAAGGGAAATTTTACTGGTAAATATATTGGTTCTTGATCGGTCCCGTCGTAGGAGTATTTCCAAGAGGTTATTTTAGGGTTGAAAACAACCTCAATTGCAAATTTCGATAGACGAGCCTCGATGTAACGAGCAGCCGCTGCTCCATCGCCAGTTAGGATATTGCCCCAGCTACCTTGGCAGTCAATTAACAATTCTTTTTGACCCAAATGAACTAAAGCATCGTAGATGGATGCGTCGCTATGGGGATGATAGTGCATGGTGTCGCCAACGATGTTTGCTACCTTGTGGTAACTGCCGTTTTCTTTACAGCGCATAGCATGTAAAACACGGCGTTGAACCGGCTTTAACCCGTCGTTGATATGGGGAATGGCTCTGTCTAAGTTTACTGCCGAAGCGTAGTCGAGAAACCACGTTTGATACATCCCCGAAAGATGATGTTTTTGATTTTCGTCTTTGAGAGAAGGAATTTTGTAATTGCTAGAAGTAGAGGATTCCTCTCCTTGAACTTCATCGTCAAGAAG
Organism: Paludibacteraceae bacterium; assembly: GCA_017652785.1. Taxonomy (GTDB): domain Bacteria; phylum Bacteroidota; class Bacteroidia; order Bacteroidales; family Paludibacteraceae; genus RGIG9608. Next base: position 11,128 of record JAGCAG010000003.1, read on the forward strand.
AAGGTTGTCTTTTTCGTTCTCTGTTTCGGAATTGTTTTTTGCTTCGTCAGTCATAGTTTGTGTTTTTTTACCTTTGGGCAAAGATACAAAATCTATCAAAAAAAAAGGATTGTTTTATTGTCAACGTTCCAAAAAATGAATCTTGAAATTATGCTTTCTTTTAATTGAAAAATCTTTTTTTATTCCTTTTTTTTTTTTTCTTTTGCAGAGTTATATGATAAACAATCAAGAATAAAAAATAGATTTACGATGAAAAATTATCCAAAAATTGGTATCCGTCCTACGATTGATGGTCGTTGGGGTGGAGTGCGAGAATCGTTGGAAGAACAAACGATGGCAATGGCACGTTCGGCAGCAGAGTTGATTTCTTCAACGTTGAAGTATCATGACGGAACTCCGGTACAATGTGTGATTTCGAACACTACAATTGGCAGTGGAGCAGAAGCTGCTGCTTGTCACGAGCAGTTTTCGACAGAAAATGTTGTAGCAACGCTTACAGTTACTCGTTGCTGGTGTTACGGAACGGAAACGTTTGATATGGATCCTAACACCATCAAAGCTGTTTGGGGATTTAACGGAACGGAACGTCCTGGGGCTGTTTATTTAGCAGCAGTTTTGGCAGCTCATGCACAACGTGGATTGCCTGCATTTTCTATCTATGGACACGATGTGCAAGATATTGACGATGTTTCGGTTCCTGACGATGTAGCTGAAAAAATTATAAAATTTGCTCGTGCAGCAATTGCAGTTGGACAAATGAAAAACAAGGCATATGTCAATTTGGGAGGTATATCGATGGGTATTGCAGGTTCGTATTGCGATGCTTCGGTTTTGCAAAAATACCTTGGACTACGTGCTGAATGGGTGGACTTGACCGAGATACTTCGCCGTATAACATTGGAGATTTATGATCATGACGAATATGAAAAAGCTTTGGCGTGGATTAAGAAAAACTGCACCGAAGGTTTTGACAAAAACGTAGGTAAAAATTTCCCTGAAGTGATTAAAAAATCAAAAGTTGTTCCTGCTGATAAAGATTGGGAGTTTATAGCAAAATTCACAATTATAGTGAATGATATTTTGCACGGCAATAAAAAATTGGCAGAAATGGGTTGGAAAGAAGAGGCTCTTGGTCGTAATGGTGTTGTTGGCGGTTTTCAAGGACAACGTATGTGGACCGATTGGTTGCCAAATGCAGACTTTACCGAATCGTTGTTGGCATCGTCGTTTGACTGGAATGGCAAAAAAGCTCCTTTCCCTTTTGCTACAGAAAATGATACATGTAACGGTATTGCGATGCTTTTTGGAACGTTGCTTACAGGAAAAGCTCCTTGTTTCCACGATGTGAGAACATATTGGAGCCCCGAAGCTACAAAGAGAGTGACAGGAAAAACGCTAGAAGGAAAGGCAGAAAATGGTATTATTCACCTTATTAATTCAGGAGCAACGGCAATGGATTGTACTGGCGCTGCCAAAAGTGAAAACGGCGAAGGTATGATGAAAGAGTGGTGGAATATGACCGAAAAAGACATTGATGCTTGTTTGAAAGCAACCGATTGGTGTCGTGCTGATTATGAATATTTCCGTGGAGGAGGATTTTCTTCTCACTTCAAAACTATGGCCGAAATGCCAATGACAATGATACGTTTCAACATTATCGATGGAGTAGGTCCTGTTTTGCAGATTGCAGAAGGTTACAGCTGTACGTTGCCTGATGATGTTCATCAGAAACTTGATCAAAGAACTGACCCTACATGGCCAACTACTTGGTTTGCTCCTCGTTTGACGGGTCATGGCTCGTTCAAGGATGTTTATTCGGTGATGGCAAACTGGGGCGCAAACCATGGCGTTACGGTTCACGGACATGTTGGTGCCGAAGTGATTACATTGGCATCGATGTTGCGAATTCCTATCACTATGCACAATGTGCCAGAAGAAAAGGTATTCCGTCCACACTCTTGGGCAGCATTTGGAACGGAAGACACCGAAGCTGCTGACTACAAAGCATGCCAAACTTATGGCCCACTTTACAGATAAAACTACTTTGTTGAATTTTAGAAGAAAGAAGAAAAATGATACGCAGATTTATATTGAACGAAGTTTCTTACTTTGGAGCGGGCTGTCGTAGCGTGTTGCCTCAGGAGATTGCTCGTTTGGGTTTGAAAAAGGCATTTGTGGCAACGGATAAGGATTTGATAAAATTTGGCGTTGCAGATAAGGTGCTTGACGTATTGCGTGAAGCCAATATTCCGTTTGAGGTTTTTAGTGATATTAAACCTAATCCAACTGTAAGTAATGTTAATGCAGGTGTGAAGGCGTTTGCCGAATCGGGTGCTGACTTTATTTTGGCTATTGGTGGGGGGTCTTCTATTGATACTTCGAAGGCAATAGGTATTATTACAAACAATCCAGAGTTTTCTGATGTGGTGTCGCTCGAAGGTGTGGCTCCTACGAAGAAAAAATCGGTGCCGATTATTGCTTTGCCAACTACTGCAGGAACTGCAGCAGAGGTAACCATCAACTATGTGATTACCGACGAAGAAAACCAAAAAAAGATGGTTTGTGTGGATCCTAATGATATTCCTGCAATGGCCATAGTGGATGCAGAATTGATGTACACTTTGCCCAAAAGTTTGACGGCGGCAACGGGTATGGATGCACTTACTCATGCTATTGAGGGGTTGATTACCAAGGGCGCTTGGGAGATGAGCGATATGTTTGAGTTGAAAGCGATTGAAATGATTGCTCGTTACCTCGAAACTGCTGTGAAAGAGCCAAACAATGAGGAGGCTCGCAACGGAATGGCAGTGGCTCAGTATATTGCAGGAATGGCATTTTCCAACGTAGGTTTGGGCGTTGTTCATGGAATGGCTCATCCTATGGGTGCTATTTTTGATATTCCTCACGGAGTGGCAAACGCGTTGCTTTTGCCTACGATTATGGAGTTCAATATGTCTGCAGCGTTGGATAAATATGTGCAAATTGCCAAAGCAATGGGTGTTTATTGCAGTTCGATGACAACAGAGCAAGCTGCGCAAGCGGCAGTTGATGCAGTGAAACAACTTTCTGTCAATGTGGGTATTCCTCAGCATTTGACCGATTTGGGTATCGCCGAAGCTGATTTGCCTCGCCTATCGGAAGCGGCATTTGCCGATGTTTGCACTCCGGGCAATCCTCGAGAAGTTTCGGTAGAGGAAATTCTTGAATTGTATAAGAAAGTACTTTAAGTAAAGTATTTATAGTGAAAAAAAAGAGGGAGTTTTCTATATAGGACTTCCTCTTTTTTGGTGTATAAATACAGAAAAAAAAAGACTTATCAATGTGCTTGATAAGTCTTTCTTTTGTGACTCCGACAGGATTCAAACCTGTAACCTTCTGATCCGTAGTCAGATGCTCTATTCAGTTGAGCCACGGAGCCATTTGAATCGGGTGCAAAGGTAATGCTTTTTTGCGTTTCTGCAAATATTTTTTGAAGAATTTATAAAATAAAAATTTTAAAAAAATCTTTATCGTTATGAAAGAGGGTTGTTCGATTGGAAAAAATGTGTATTATCTTTTTTTTTGAGTGAAACAAAAAAAGTGTAGGTTGCGTGACAACTACACTTTTTCCTTATCTTGAATTAAAAAAAGTTCCTTTTTACTTTATTACTACTTTGGTTGTAAAGGTTGTGGTTTTTAGTATAAAAATACCACGTAGGCAACCATTTTGATCCGTTACATCATTGCCTAGTAAGTTATAAATGCGAAAATCATCTTCACAAAAAACTCTTCCATTACAAATTCGATAAGGATTTGTTGATACGGAGATATTTTCTACGTTGGTTGTGTCGTCAAATCTTTCAGGTTCCAACGGATTGGTAGGGTTGTAGATGAAGCGTGCTTGCAGAGTAGCGTTGTCTTGCGGCATCGTGTAGCTGAACGATAAACTTGATGCAACTAGCACATCTGAATTGTACCAACCTAAGAAGTCGTATCCGCTGTTGGCATAAGCTGTAATTGTAATTGTGGAACCAACCACTACTTTTTCTTCACTTGTCCGATTGAACGAGCAACTTCCTTGAGGAGAAGCCTCCAAGTTGAGAACTTTTTTTGTAGGAGCTGTTGATGGTTCAGAAGGATTTTGTGGATTGTATGAAAATACGGCCACGAAACTCACATTTTCTGCTCCCACTGTGTAGTAAAAACTTTTATTTGTGGAGTAAATCTCTCCGTTCAACTCCCAATGGTCGAACACGAAGTTTATGCTCCGAGCAGAGCAGTTGATGTACACTATTGTGCCCGAAGGATATTGCCCAATACCCGATACATTGGCACTATTGGATGGCGAAGCCGCAACCGAAATTTTATAATAAACATTTGGTTCGGCAGGGTTGGTTGGGTTGTACTCTGCAAATATTGGTAGTATGCAGAATAGCATACAACTCAATATATACAGACTTTTTTTGAGCAGAAGCTTCATCTTCTTCAACCTTATTTTA
>JAGCAG010000021.1 GCA_017652785.1 Paludibacteraceae bacterium
AAATAAATACCCAACTTTGCAATTGCAAAGTTGCAAAGTTCAGATAAACCACTGATTATCAAAAGAAAAAAAGCTTTTACCACACAAACAACCCAAATCAACTTTCTCTGATAACTCAAATAATATCAACGTATTAAGCCAACTTTGCAACTTTGTAACCCCTTATTTTTCACAAAGTCAACGTAGTTTTTTTCCTGAAAAAATAGACATTTTCCTAGATTTATTTACACCCCAAAAATACCTCTCAACAGTACAAAACTGTTGCAAAGTTTCCCATATCCCCCCGCTACCTCAAAAATGACGTAATTTTTTAAAAATTTTTTCTTGCTTATTTTCAACAAGATACAAACGATTTTAAAATTTCTTTTTCAAAATAGCCGAGAAAACAGCCAACGCGCTTTTGCGATGTTGTATATTTGCACCGTTAAAACTCAACACAATAATTTACTAATAATTAATGAAAATTTACGTTAAACACTAACATCTAAAATCTATTTTTTATGAAAACTAAAACCATCTCTAATTTTGCTTTTGAGGTCAAAGATCAATTGCCTCAAATTCTTCAATCTGTCGTAAACCACTCTGCTTCGCCTGCCGAAGCGGATATGATGCTTATGGGCACAATCACTACCCTATCGGCTACACTACCTAACATCTATGGCATCTACGACCAAAACACTATCTTCCCTAATCTCTATCTCTTTGTCAATGCTAAAGCTTCGGCTGGTAAGGGTCGCCTCAAAATGTGTAAAAGTCTAATAAAACCTATCATCCAAGAGCAACAAACCACCTCCAGCACTCAATCGCTACTTCTCCCTGCCAATAGTAGTGCTACGGCTATCTATCAACAACTTGCGCTCAACAATGGACATGGACTCATTTTCGAAACTGAAGCTGACACTCTGAATATTGCTATGCGCAATGGTTTTGGCAATTTCTCGGATGGTCTGCGCAAAGCCTTCCACCACGAATCTATCAGCTACCTCCGCCGCAAAGAGAACGAACGCATTGATATCAACGAACCGCACCTTTCAATCCTGCTCTCTGGCACGCCTAAACAGTGCCGTAAACTAATTCCTAGTGCCGAAAATGGTCTTTTCTCGCGTTTTGCTATCTTGCATCTCGAATCAAACAATTCGTGGAACGATGTTTTTTGCAAAAATAATGAGTCGAATATCCTTGCCTATTCGCTACTTGCCAATCGCATATATGAACTTTACAAACGACTTCGTTGCGCTGAAAAACCAATTGAGTTCAAGTTTACTGACAAACAAAAAACACTTTTTAATCAACACTTTAACGGCATACAGCAATCGCTTATCGACGATGATAATTTTACTGCTTCAGTCCGTCGCATAGGGCTTATTACCTATCGCATTGCAATGATTATAAGTGCTCTTCGTCTCGAAAATTGCAACATGCTACCTTCCACAATCCAATGCACTAACAAAACATTCGAGGCTGCACTCTCTATCTCTAAATCGCTATTGCAACACGCTATGCTATTCTACTCATCACTACCAGAAGGGGAAGAGGCTGCAAAACAACACACTCAAAAAGAACAACAAAAAAGAACTCTCCTACAAATGATGCCTTCTCAATTCTCGCGCAAGGAGCTAGTCAACATCGGTCAAACTTTGAACATCAGCGTCCGCACTACCGACACCTACCTTCGCGAGTTTATTGCCTCTCAACAGGTCGAGAACATCGCATATGGTGCATTCCGCAAAACCGAACATCAAAACCTATCTGCCTAGAAATAAAAAAACTCCGCTCTCTCATCAAAGAGGCGGAGTTTAGAAATATACATAAAAAAAATGAGATGCAATATTTGCATCTCTATTCAAGAGCGGAAGACGGGGCTCAAACCCGCGACCCTCAGCTTGGAAGGCTAATGCTCTATCAACTGAGCTACTTCCGCAAAATTCTTTCAGAATTTTGCGAGATTTTTGCTACGCTCGGCAATTGAAGTAAACTTCATTGCTC
>JAGCAG010000022.1 GCA_017652785.1 Paludibacteraceae bacterium
AAGTGCAAAAACAAGCACAAACAGGTGGAGATAAAAACGCAAAAATTCTTTACGAAGTCCTTTTACAATACAAATCAGCTTTGGAGCAAGGCAAACCTGCTCGTTCGGTAAAGGTCGATAAGGAGAACGAAAAACTCGCTCGCGACCTCTTTTTGCTCACCAACAAACCTGTGCTTTACGTTTGCAATGTCGACGAAGGTTCGGTTGTTTCGGGCAACAACTACGTTGAGCAAGTGCGCGAAGCTATAAAAGACGAAGATGCTCAACTGCTGATTATTTCGGCAAAAGTAGAGTCCGAAATTGCAGAATTGGACTCCTTTGAAGACCGACAACTCTTTTTAGACGAGTTGGGACTAACGGAATCGGGTTCTTCGAGGTTGATAAAGGCTGCATACAATCTGCTCGATTTGCAAACCTTCTTTACCACAGGAAGCGACGAATCTCGTGCTTGGACCTTTATGCGTGGCTACAAAGCTCCGCAATGTGCAGGAACTATCCACACCGACTTTGAGCGTGGATTTATTCGTGCGGAGGTGATCAAATACGACGACTATGTGGCTCTCGGAAGCGAAACAGCTTGTCGCGAAGCAGGAAAACTAAACATCGAAGGTAAAGACTATGTGGTGCAAGATGGCGACATTATGCACTTCCGTTTCAACGTATAAACACACGTACTTTGAAGAAAACACTCCTTTTCATATTGCTAACTTGCGCAACCCTGACTGCAAACGCCTATGCGCCTTATTTCGACATTAAGGCAAAAATGGTGGGTGGAGGCATCATAAAGCACTCCAAACATTTGGAGAATACGGTAAAAAATCCCGTTTTGGGTGCCGAACTTAGCATTGAGTTTTTGCCACAAGGCAAATATACTTGGGAGAGTTACTACAAGTTTCCTATCATTGGGCTTGGACTTTTGGGTATGGATTTGGGCAATCCCAAAATTTTTGGGCAGGCCTTTGCCGTCTATCCCTATGCGCTGATTCCTATTGTGCGAAAAGAGCATTTCTATTTCCACTTCAAAGTGGGAATGGGGCTTGCCGTTTTGACCAAAACGTGGGAACACTGCGCCACCAACGAGGGCGTTAATTCGCCCAACGCCAACGCTGCTATTGGCTCACACGTCAATGCGTTTATACCCATTGGGCTGAACTTCGACTTCCCAATAGCCAAAGGTTGGGGCATCACCTCCGACCTTATGTTCAACCATATGTCCAACGGAAGCATTATTCAGCCAAACGCAGGGCTGAACATCATCAACGGCTTTGTTGGTGCAACCTACCGACCCAATTGGCGCGAATACATGATGCCGTGGCGCGACTACGTGAAAGCCATGCCACGAACTTGGGATTTGGAACTTGGTGCCGCAGGAGGATACCGCGAACTATACTACAAAGACGATAGAGGATATGCCATTGCATCGTTCCGGGCAACGGCCTACAAGCAACTCACCAACGTCTATCGCATTGGCTTTGGGGCAGATGTTTTCTACGATGGAGTGTTTGTCAAACAAGGCAAAAACTTAACTGGATATTTGGCAACGGACTATGCTCGGTACGAAATTGTCAACGACAATTCTTCCTACAAATGGAGAGTGGGCATCTCTCTTGCCAACGAGTTTGTGATGGGGCGCATAACGGCGGGTATTCATTGGGGATTTTACCTCATCGACCCCATCAAAGATGCCTATCCAAAAGGCACAAACCCAAGGTATGCCGACAAGGTTACAGGTGTTGAAAAACGTCCGTGGCCGTTCTACATCTACGATCCCGACAAAGAAGACGGATGGAACTACTTCCGACTGATGCTCAAATGTCGGATTGTGGACAACCTGTTTGCAAGTGTGGCAATAAAAACCCACCTACAAAAAGCCGAATTCATAGAATGGGGACTAGGCTACACCTTCAAGTTCAAACCCAAAAAGAGCAGAACCGATATGCTTTTCCCGCTCTTCTAACCCTTTTTTCCGCCGATTAAGATGAAAAAGCTGTCTTTACTATTTTTACTGTTGATAGGGGTTTCCTCGTTGCTCTCGGCAAAGATTAAATACCAAGGTTTTACGGGCGGAATGCGCATTCATACAGGCTATCTGACCACCAAAAACTACACCATTGCCGAGTCCGACCAAAACATCATTTTCAGCAACAAGGCGCAAGGTTTTCCGTTTGGTATGGGAGGCGCTGCCAAAGTGCAGTTTGGTGAGCATCTCAGAGTGGGGTTTGAGGGGTATTTTTCTTCCTTGAAACAAAAAAACAACGGCTACATCTCTACGGGTTGGGGAGGTGCGCTCATCGATTGCGTGTGGCACATCAAAAAGTGGTCGCCTTTTGTAGGCACCAGCATTGGAGGGGGAAGTATCAAAAATCTCTACCTCAACGCTAACACCAACGACGACTTCACAACCGACAACAACACCATGTTTCGCAAATATCCCTTTATGGCCATCGTGCCGTTTGTGGGTGTGGAATACGCTGTAAGTCAGAAAATCAGCTTCATCTTTAAGGTGGATTGCATCTTCAACGTATCCAACCGAGAAAGCGACTACACGCTCGGACCACGCTTCCATTTTGGCATCTCCTTCAACCGACTGAAAAAGACCTCCGTTTCCGAGTAAAAAAGCATTGTCGGCCTACGAACGTCAGCAAGGCATCTGCGCGGAATGTGGCGAGCATTTTGAACTCGCACAAATGGAAGCCGACCACATCACGCCATGGCATGCTGGCGGCCGAACTTCGTCGGAAAACTGCCAAATGCTTTGCCGAGAATGCAACCGCCGCAAATCGGGTAAATAAAAAACGGCTTATTTTCCTCTAAAAGTGTTCAGAAAACGTCAAATATAAAAATCACATAATTTATATTATGTCAAATAGCAAATAAAGATTTACACCACTTCCCAAAAAAAGTGGGTTTTTACAGCTCTTTTCAAAAGCCAAAAAATCTCTAACAACTTTTTCGTATTTTTGCCAAAAAAAGAGAAAAATGGCACTAATAAAATCAGTAAGAGGTTTCACTCCAAAAATTGGAGAAAATTGTTTTTTGGCCGAAACGGCAACAATCATTGGCGACACAACCATTGGCAACAATTGTAGCATTTGGTTCAATGCTGTTTTGCGTGGAGATGTAAACACCATTCGCATTGGCAACGACGTAAACATTCAGGACGGAGCCGTTTTGCACACACTTTACGAAAAATCGACCATCGAAATCGGCAACTTTGTGTCGGTGGGTCACAACGTTACCATCCACGGAGCCACTGTTAAAGACTATGCGCTCATAGGCATGGGAGCCACTCTGCTGGACGGCGCAGTGATTGGCGAAGGAGCAATAATTGCTGCTAATGCGCTGGTTTTGAGCAATACAGTGGTACCTCCAAACACCATTTGGGCAGGCGTTCCTGCAAAGCAGGTAAAAGAAGTTTCGGCAGAACAAGCCAAAGAAATCAATCAGAAAATTGCCCACAACTACTCGATGTACGCAAGTTGGTACGAAGAGGAAAAATAGATAAAAACAGCATAAGATATGAAAAAACAAATTATGGATCTTGAGGTGCTCAGCCTCGAACAACTCAACGAGCGCAACGTGCTACTGAAGCTGCATTGCCCCATCGATGGAGAAATTTTGGCAGGTCAGTTTGTCGAAGTTCGCATTGATAATCAGAAAGATGTATTTCTTCGTCGCCCCATTTCCGTTCACTACTATTCGGAAGAGAGCCACGAACTTTGGCTACTCGTTCAGCTTGTGGGAAAAGGTACAAGAGCCATTTCGAGGCTCGAAAAAGGCACAAAAATCAACCTTGTGTTGCCACTTGGCAACGGATTTTCGCTCCCTGAAAAACCTCAGAAAACGCTACTCGTTGGTGGTGGAGTAGGCGTTGCTCCACTACTCTATTTGGGCAAAAAACTCAAAGAAAAAGGCAACGAAGTAACTTTCCTGCTTGGAGCCCGAACATCGTCAGACCTTATGCAAATAGCTTGTTTTAAGGAGTTTGGGGAAGTTTGCATCACCACCGAAGATGCCTCAGAAGGCGAAAGCGGCTTTGTAACGCAACACTCCGTTTGGGGAAAACGTCAGTTCGACAAGATATTTTCGTGCGGACCAACTCCAATGATGAAAGCCGTTGCCAAAATGGCTCAAGAGCGTAACATCGACTGCGAAGTGTCGCTCGAAAACACAATGGCTTGCGGACTTGGAGCATGTCTTTGCTGCGTTACTGACACAAAAGAGGGACACAAGTGCGTTTGTACCGATGGTCCTGTGTTCGACATAAAAGAGTTGAAATGGTAAAAAGAAAGGAAGAAAGGTTATGAATACAACTGTAAAAATAGGACAATTGGAACTAAAAAATCCTGTGCTTACGGCATCGGGGACGTTTGGTTATGGGCTTGAGTTTGCCGATTTTATTGATTTGAACCGTTTGGGCGGATTTATTGTAAAAGGCACTACCCTACATCACCGCGAAGGGAATCCTTATCCCAGAATGGCAGAAACGCCATCGGGAATGCTCAATGCCGTTGGGTTGCAAAACAAAGGCGTCGATTACTTTATAGAAAATATCTATCCTAAACTGACGGGGCTAAATACAAACGTCATTGTCAACGTTTCGGGATCGTGCATTGAGGACTATGTGGCTACTGCCGAAAAGATAAATGCACTAGAACACATTCCTGCCATAGAACTCAACATCTCTTGCCCCAACGTAAAGCAAGGAGGAATGGCGTTTGGCACCTCTGCCAAAGCTGCCGAAGAGGTTGTTGCCGCAGTGCGAAATGTTTATCAGAAAACGCTCATCGTGAAACTCTCTCCCAACGTAACCGACATTACAGAGATTGCTCGAGCAGCAGAATCGGCTGGTGCCGACAGTGTTTCGCTCATCAATACTCTGCTAGGAATGGCCATCGATGCTGAGAGACGCAAACCCATCCTTTCAACTATTACTGGCGGATTGTCGGGGGCTTGCGTAAAACCTATTGCGCTGAGAATGGTGTGGCAAGTGAGCAAAGCAGTAAATATCCCTATCATCGGTCTTGGAGGCGTTATGAATGCTACTGACGCTATTGAGTTTTTGCTAGCAGGAGCAAGTGCAGTGCAAATAGGAACGGCTAACTTTATTGATCCTGCCGTTACTGTAAAAGTGGTAGAAGGAATTGAGGCTTATATGCAACGCCACGGACTAACTGATGTGAACGAAATCAAAATGTTGATGTAAACCTTCTCCTAGGTGTTAAGAAAAATTTCGACATATATTGCAGAAAACAACCTGCTGAAACCAACAGATAAGGTTTTAGTAGCTGTAAGTGGAGGTATTGATTCGGTGGTTTTGCTTCACGCATTGTTGACGTTGAAATACGAATGCATTGTGGTGCATTGTAATTTTCACTTGAGAGGTGAGGAGTCTGATAGAGATGAAACCTTCGTACAACAGTTGGCAGAAAAGTACAATTGTCGGTTTATAAAAACTGATTTTGATACCACAAAGTTTGCCGAAGAAAATCACCTCTCGATAGAAATGGCTGCTCGTGAGTTGCGCTATGAGTGGTTTGAAGATGTGAGAAAAAAAGAGTCGTGCCAGTGTGTTGCTGTGGCTCATCATGCCAACGATTCTATTGAAACGTTTTTTCTAAACCTCATCAGAGGAACAGGTATCAATGGTTTGACTGGCATAAAACCAAGAAATAACTTTGTGGTCAGACCAATGCTTAGTTGCTTCAGAAATGAGATTGAAAACTATGCCCAACAACACCAACTTTCGAGTTGTTTCGATTCAACAAATAACGATGTAAAGTTCAAACGCAACGCCATTCGTCATCAAGTTATTCCTCAATTGGAAAAACTTAATCCTTCTTTTCAGGAAACAATGGCAAATAACATCGAAAGACTTGCGAATATACAAGAAATAAATTCATTTGCCATCAGTTCGCTTTTTAACTCTTTTATTATAAATGATTTAGAAAACACAATCATTGACACAAAAAAACTTTCAAAAACACCTGTTTATTACCAAATTTTATCAGAAATACTGCATAAATACGGGTTTAGCAACGATAATATCAAGAAAATTTTTCAACAGATAGAAACCAATTCTGGCAAAAAATTCTATTCTTCGGAATTTGAACTGTTGATAAATCGTAAAGAAATAATCATTAAAAAAAAGTCAAACGAAGAAGAAAAAAAAAGTTTTCTCATCAGCGAAATTCAAGATTTACACTACCCCATTCAGATAAAATTTGAGAAAAAAAGTAGAGAAAATTTTGAACTCAAACGAAGCAAAAATTTTGCAAATCTTGATGCTGAAAAAATTAGATTCCCTCTTACGCTAAGAAAATGGAAACAAGGAGATGTGTTTTTTCCATTCGGTATGAATCAGAAAAAGAAACTGAGTGACTTTTTTATTGATCAAAAAATGTCGCTTTTTGAAAAAGAAAATATTTGGATTCTTACCTCGGCAAACGACGAAATTATTTGGGTGATTGGAGAGCGAATTGACAATAGATTTTCCATAACCGACGAAACAAAAAAAGTTCTATTAATTCAAAAATTATAGAATATAAAATTTAAATGAAAACACTATTTATCACATCTCTTTGCATCTTATTTTCATTAAATGTTTTTTGTAAAGGAAATTTTCCTCAAGTAATTCCTGCCATTAAAGTGTGGAAAGCTTACAAAGGTGTGTTTAATACTAAAAACTTAAATAGCATTGTCATCAATAAAAAGGATTCGGCAACACTCTACTCCACTGCTAATATTTTGGCAAATGACATAGAAGAGTTTTTGGGGAAAGAGTGTGCTATTATTTTAGGTAATGGCAAGAAAGGAGATGTTGTTTTATCTATAACAGAGAATAGCGATAAGTTGGACAA
>JAGCAG010000023.1 GCA_017652785.1 Paludibacteraceae bacterium
GGTGGCTTCGGAACCTACGGCGTAATGTCCTGAACCAGTTACAGTACCATAGTTGCTATTGTTAGGTTTTGCAGTCAGATAGGGTACTTCTGTAAAAATAGCTGTAATGGTGGTATCAGAAGTTATCGTAATTGTACGAGTCAGTTCTCTGCTATCAGAGTCGCTCCAGCCCGTAAAGTAATAGTTTTCTTTTGGCGTGGCGGTAATGGTGACTTTCGTACCTACTTCGTAAAGTCCAGAGCCAGTTACCATACCATAGTCGCTGTTGTTGGGTTTGGCTGTTAGATAAGGTTTTTCTGAGAAAATAGCCGTAATGGTTGTATCAGAAGTTATCGTAATTGTACGAGTCAGTTCTCTGCTATCAGAGTCGCTCCAGCCCGTAAAGTAGTAATTCTTTTTCGGCGTAGCAGTAATGGAGACCTCTGTATTTGATATGTAGTAGTCTCCCGAACTAGTTACTACGCCATAATTGCTATTATTGGGTTTGGTGGTGAGGAGGTAAAGGACTATAGGAATAGTTCTCTCTTCGGCAATTTCTTGGCTCCCCGAAAAGTCGCAATACGCTACATACTTAACTTGGCTAAGCAACTCACCTTTTTGGTTTTTTTTATTTTTTTCCAATTCCGATAGACTAAGATGGGCTGAAAAATCATTGTTTTGTAATACTCGTGAGCAAGCAATTCTTTTCCACATATCGCTATCGTCGTCGCTGTAAACAAACTTATACTCCACACCAAACTCCCTTGCATTTTGTGCAACTTTTTTATCTATCGTGGCATCAAAAGTCACCCCTGTCTCCGTAAACGTAGCTTCGCCCGTATGAAGAGGAGAGTAAAAATTCTCCTCATCAACTTTCAAACATCCTTGCAAAAGGAAAACCAAGCACAAAAACAGTATTATAGCGTAGTTTTTTATTCTTTCCATATCAGTTTTAATTTTTAGTTTTCTTTTTGGTTAAATTGAACTTGTAACCTATACGAAAATTGACGTCAAAGGAGTTTTTATTAGATCTAAGTGTAGAATAATGATACGGACAATCATCGTGGTTTATATCGCATCTAAATCTATTCTTTGACATCTCCATATCGGTCATGAAGTAAAGTCCGTTTTTCATCATAAAACCAAAACGAAGATTAGGAGAAATTTTAACATTTTTATCTATCCAGACATCATGTTTTTTAGTTCTCAATGCCAATTCAGGAGTAGAGTATCCTACTCCCCAGAGGAGGGCATGACTTTCGTTATAATTGCCATGAACAAACAACAAACCGAAAGAGACAGCCGTAATGGTTTGGTAGGAGAAGTAAGCACCCATAGCAAACTGTTCTTTAACGCTACCTGCCATATCCAATCCCAGACTACCTTCGAGCGTACTAAATCCTTTTCCGAAATTTCCACCTATGCCCAAATTAAGTCCAATAAATGGTTTGAGGTTCTCTTTGTTTTTTCTTCTTAATTGCGATTTTGTGGGTTTCTTATACAACCCAAAAGGATCGTCGTTTTCTTGTGAGTAGCAACAAGTACTACACACAAGAAGCAATATCAAAAATATTTTTCTCATCTTGTTCGCTTAAAAGAATATACTATTGCGAGTAGTAGTAGAATTATCATTGCATTCCTACTAAAATATCTCCTCCACCATAATTTGTTAATAAAAATAATAGTTAAGTTTCAAGCTGTACACACTTGCTATCAAGTGTTATTTCTCTATAGGCAAAATGTTTTAATCTCTATATATAAATCTTTTTCTAATCCGTAATTACCTTGTGCATCATCACGTCGTGCTCCTCATGTGGAATTGTCGCCAAGCATTGAAACGAAAAGCAAAGTCCAATTTTATAACACGAGTGTTGCGAGAGGTATCGGTCGTAGTAACCACACCCACGCCCAAGGCGATGCCCATCGGGCGAAAAGGCTACACCAGGCACAACTGCCACATCCACATCTCCATTGTAAAAAGTTCCTAAAGGTTCTTTTATGCCAAAAGTTCCTGCATGGAGACTTTCCTCCTCAAACTCCGCCACAAACATATCCTCACCACGCACTACGGGCAGAAACACTCGTTTGGTTTTTACCACTTCACGCAAAAAATCGTGCGTTGCCACCTCATCGCTAAGCGAATGGAAAAGTAGCACCGTTTTAGCCAACCGAAA
Source organism: Paludibacteraceae bacterium (assembly GCA_017652785.1). Taxonomy (GTDB): domain Bacteria; phylum Bacteroidota; class Bacteroidia; order Bacteroidales; family Paludibacteraceae; genus RGIG9608. The sequence goes on from JAGCAG010000023.1 coordinate 2,154, forward strand.
ACATTCATTCGCGCGCAACGCAACGAGTGCCTTTTCGGAGAGAAGTGGTAACTCTTGCCGATGCTCTCCCATAAGCACTTTAATGTGTTTTCTGCATTCGGCTTTGGTCATTGGTTATTCTTCTACAATTTGTTTTTTCTCTATCGATGCCAACATATCGCTCAACCGTTCTACCTTTGATTTGGTGATGGCGACGCGTCCCGAACGGATAAACTGCAATACTCCAATCGTTTGGCTAAGTTCATCGAAGAGACGTTGAGTTTCTTCGTAAGTGCCTGTTTTTTCGAACACTACACAAGTCTCAGTCAGTTCGAGCACGCGGATTGCATAGTTGCGAATCAGCGCTTCGATGCTACCAAGTGCCAAAAGTTTGTCGGTGGCAACCTTGTAAAGAGCAATCTCTTGCGATACCAATTCGTCGTCGGTGTTGTAATACGCCTTTATTATATCTACGCGTTTATCGATTTGCTTCACCACCTTATCGATAACCTCCTTCGAAGCATACGAAGTGATGGTAAACTTATGAATACCTTTCAATGCCGATGGCGACACCGAAAGCGTTTCGATGTTTAATTGCCGACGAGTGAAAACAATGGTTACCTGATTGAGCAACCCTACTGTGTTTTCAGAAAAAATGGTTACGGTATATAGTTTCTTTTCCATTTCAAAGTAGATTTTTTAATTATTTTTTTTCGCCAGTCATGATGTCTGTAATCGTGTGCCCAGCAGGTGTCATTGGGTAAACCATTCCCTCTGGTTCCACATTCACAATGAGCAGATACGGATCGTCGGTTTTGAGCATATCCTCAATAGCACTTTTTAGTTCGCCACGCTCGCTGACTTCTCGCGATGCAATGCCATAAGCTTTTGCCAAAAGAGAGAAATCGGGATTTACCATTTTGGTCTGCGAGTAGTTTGATTCGTAGAACAACTCCTGCCATTGACGCACCATACCCAACCAATTATTATTCATCAGAATAATTTTTACGCCTGTTTGTTCTTGCATAATGGTTCCTAACTCCTGAATAGTCATCTGAATACCACCATCACCAGTAAAAAAACATACCGTACGATTGGGGCAAGCAATTTTTGCACCAATAGCAGCAGGAAGTCCAAATCCCATTGTTCCCAACCCTCCCGAAGTTACTACGCTACGAGATTGACGGAATTTGAAATAACGAGCTGCCATCATTTGGTTTTGCCCAACATCAGTAACCAATACTGCATCGTGGTTCACTGCTTCGGAAACCGCAGCAACCACTTCTCCCATTTTCAAGTTTCCACTTTGAGGCATCAGTTCTTTGCTAATTACCTCGTTGAATTCTCGTTGTTCGTATTCAGCAAAAGAGTTGATCCATTCTGAATGATTAGCCGCAGCAACTTTTTCTGTCAACTTAGGCAACACCTCTTTTACATCTCCAAGCAAAGGCACCGTTGTTAGAACATTTTTATCTAACTCCGAAGCGTCAATGTCTATATGAATCACCTTTGCTTGTTTAGCATAAGTGTTTAAGTTTCCGGTAACCCTGTCGTCGAATCGCATTCCAATGGCAATAAGCACATCGCATTCATTGGTTTTCATATTTGGGCCAATGTTTCCATGCATCCCAAGCATTCCTTTATTCAAACGAAAATCTGTTGGCATAACTGACTCTCCGAGCAAAGTCCAACCTGCTGGGATATCTGCTTTTTCGAGAAATGTCATCAACTCTTTTTCTGCATTGCCAAGCACAACTCCTTGACCAACTAATGCAAATGGTTTTTTTGCAGCATTGATTAGATCGGCTGCTTGTTGTACATACACGTCTTGCACAATAGGTTTAGGCAAATAACTACGAATAAAATCGCAAACCGATGGCTCGTAATCCACTTCACTCACTTGCGCGTTTTTAGCAAAGTCGAGCACAACAGGACCTGGTCGTCCGCTTCGTGCAATGTAGAAAGCACGAGCCACTGCCCACGCAATGTCTTCGGGTCGGCGAATTTGATATGCCCATTTTGTAATAGGTTGAGTGATGCCTACAACGTCTATCTCCTGAAAAGCATCTGTCCCTAACAGCGAAGCGCCTACTTGCCCCATAACTACAACAATTGGGGTGCTATCAATCATTGCATCGCCAATACCTGTAATGGCATTGGTTGCACCAGGTCCGCTTGTTACAAAACAAACTCCCACTTTTCCAGAGACGCGAGCATAACCTTCGGCAGCATGTGTAGCTCCTTGTTCGTGACGTACCAAAACGTGACGCAACTTATCGCTGTAATTTTTCAAACTATCATAAACTGGAATGATTGATCCTCCTGGGTAACCAAAAACGGTATCAACACCTTCGTTGATCAAAGCTTCCATCAATGCATCGGCACCTTTTATTCTTTTTTTCATTTTTCTTTGAAATATTTTACAAAAAGTTTACAAAGGTAGTGAAAAGTTGCAAGTGGAGGATAAAGAACAAAAAATCATTATTTCTTTCAATCGGTGTTTTTTTTCTACCTTTGTTTTTCTCAAAAAAAAGAATATTGTTATGGCAAAATCGAAATCTGTATTTGTATGTCAGAATTGTGGAGCGGAGTCGGCCAAGTGGATTGGAAAATGTCCTGCATGTGGCGAATGGAACACCTACGCCGAAGAAATTGTTCACAAAGAGACAACCAATTCAACCAAAGTTCCACATGGATTTTCGGATGTTGTAAAACAAAAACCACAACTCATAAAAGACGTTGCCATTACTGCTGAAAAACGCATTGACACAACCTCCTCGGAATTCAATAGAGTGCTTGGTGGCGGATTAGTCGAAGGTTCGCTCGTGCTCATAGGCGGAGAACCCGGTATAGGGAAATCGACTTTGGTGTTACAGGTGGCACTACGGATGAAAAACAAACGCATACTCTATGCTTCGGGCGAAGAGAGCGCTAGTCAGCTGAAAATGCGTTCGGAGCGCATACAAGAGGCCGAATCGGAATGCTACATTGTGAGCGAAACTTCGTTGGAACAGATTTTTACTCACATTCGGAATGTTCAGCCCGATGTGGTGATTGTTGATTCGATTCAAACTATTTCGACCGAATGCATAGATTCTTCTCCTGGTAGCATCACTCAAGTAAGAGAGTGCGCCGTAGCGTTGTTGCGATTTGCCAAAGAGACCAATATCCCTGTGATTTTAATTGGGCATATCAACAAAGATGGCAACATTGCTGGACCAAAAGTATTAGAACACATTGTTGATGCCGTATTGCAATTTGAGGGCGACCGACATTATATGTACCGAATTTTGAGAGCCAACAAGAATCGCTTTGGTAGTACTGACGAACTTGCCATTTTTGAAATGCGGCAGAATGGTTTGCGCGAAGTTTCTAACCCCTCGGAATTGTTACTTTCGCAAAATCAGAATGATTTAAGTGGAATGGCTGTTGCTGCGTCTATCGAAGGAATTCGTCCGTTTCTTATTGAAATTCAGTCGCTTGTGAGTACTGCTGCATACGGTACTCCTCAGCGTTCCTCAACGGGATTCGACTCTCGTCGTTTGAATATGCTCCTTGCCGTTATAGAGAAACGTGCTGGATTTAAGTTGGCTCAAAAAGATGTTTTTATAAATATTGCAGGTGGATTGAGAGTAAACGATCCTGGAATTGACATTGCTGTGCTTGCTGCCGTTCTTTCGTCGAACCTCGACATGGCTATCAATAAAAACATTTGTATGGCAGGCGAGGTGGGACTTTCTGGCGAAATTCGTCCCGTTGCACGAATAGAACAACGCATAGGCGAAGCTGAAAAGTTGGGATTTAAGAAAATTATTATCCCTAACTACAATGAAAAATTATACAAAACCAACAACTATAAAATAGAAATCCAACCCGTTCGACGCATAGAAGAGGCGTTTAGAATTCTTTTTGGGTAGAAAAGAAATGGGGAAAATAGGAATGTGATAGGTGGCGTTACTCGTGAGGGAGGGTTACTCTCTTTTTTCGTAAGCTTCCACTATGCGTTGCACTAGCTTGTGTCGCACAATGTCCTGCTGGTTGAACTCTATTTTTTCTATTCCTTTTATGTTTTTCAAAACCTCAAGAGCATCTTTTAATCCCGATTTTTGTGTTGAGGGAAGGTCTATTTGTGTCATATCTCCTGTTACAATCATTTTGGAGTTAAGTCCCATTCGGGTAAGAAACATTTTTATTTGATGAGTGGAGGTGTTTTGTGCTTCGTCGAGAATCACTACTGCATCGCTCAGCGTTCGTCCACGCATAAAAGCGAGCGGTGCAATCTGTACCACGCCTCGTTCAATATATTCTCTCAACTTTTCGGCAGGAAGCATATCCTGAAGTGCATCGTAGAGCGGCTGTAAGTAAGGATCGATTTTTTCTTTCATGTCGCCGGGCAGAAAACCGAGTTTTTCTCCTGCCTCCACAGCAGGGCGACTAAGAATAATTTTTCTTATTTCCTTGTTTTTTAGTGCACGCACAGCAAGTGCGATGGCTGTATAGGTTTTGCCCGTTCCAGCAGGACCAATGGCAAAGAGCAAATCATTTTTCTCAAACGCTTTGACAAGTTTTTGCTGATTGGGCGTGCGAGCTACTATCGAGCGTCCGTTTATTCCATAAAGAATAAGGTTTGTTTCGGCTTTGCAAGGCGAATCTGGAACTTTTTTTGCCATTTCAATCAAAAAAGATTCCTCCAAAACGTTGTTCTTTAGGCAATGTTGTTCTATGTTTTTTACACTAGAAAGAAATTTTTCTACCAAAGTTTCTTCTCCTTTTACCTTAATGGTGTTGCCTCTTGCCACTATTTGTAACGTAGGATTTAGATTTTTTAGTAGGCATAAATTTTTGTTGTTTACGCCGTAAAACAAGGTTTGATTCAGTTCTTTGTCAAGTTCGAACTCTTTTTCTATAAACTTATTCTCTATCAATTTTTTTCAAAATTAAGTTAAAAAATGCTTCTTATTCAAAGGCAAAAGTAGATGAAAAAGTGGATACTTTGAGGATAAAAAAATAGTTTTTTGAAAAACTATTTCCTTTTTCCGAAATGTGTTGCTACAAATAAAAAAATAACTATCTTTGCAACCCAAAAGTGGAGAAAAAGTAATTAAATAAAAAACAGAGTGTCATGAAAAGAACATTTCAACCTTCGAACAAAAAAAGAATAAATAAACACGGGTTCAGAGAAAGAATGTCAACAGCAAACGGAAGACGTGTGTTGGCAAAACGTCGTGCTCACGGCAGAAAAAAATTAACAGTTTCTGACGAGTATTGCAAAAATGCATAACCTTGTGAGGTTTTAATTTTTCATTTTTTTGAATATAAGAGAAGTAAAGGGAGTGGTTCCTTTACTTTTTTTATTTTCAGTTTTTTCTTAAAAAAATAGTTGTAATTTTGAGAAATTAAATTTGTAGGACTATGACTTGGAAAAAAATGTGGAAATTTCTTTGTTCGGGATTTTTCTGGAAAAATATAGGGGTTGCATTTTGTATAATAGTGTTTGTGGTTTTTGTCACTCTTGTTTCGTTGCGATTTGCTACTCGACATGGTGAAGAAATCACGGTTCCAGACCTAATTGGTTTGTATGAAGAGGAAGCAAACGTAATGCTGAATGAGCGAGGTATTGTGGGTGTTTTGATTGACTCTGCATATGTAAAAGGAAAACTTCCAGGTGAAATTTTGGAGCAAAATCCTCAAAAAGGTTCGTTGGTGAAAAAGGGTAGAAAAGTTTATTACACAATCAATTCAAAAATGGCAAAAACGGTTCCTTTGCCCGATTTGAGTGATGTTTCGTTCCGTCAAGGAAAGGCAGTTCTCGAATCGTTGGGGTTTGTTGTTGGCGAAATTATTTACGAATTTTCGGAATACGACGGTTTGATTCGTTCCGTGCTTTACGATGAAAAAGAGGTTGCTTTTGGTACGCCCTTGGCCGATGGTGCAAATTTGATTTTGGTGGTGGGAAAAAGTTATTTGGAAAGTGCCTCTACGCCCAATCTACTTCATCTGACACGTCAACAAGCAGAAATGCTTCTGACCTCAAGCGGATTTGTTCTTGGTGCGGTGTTTTACGATGGAACTCAGCCTTTGTCGGAAGAGGAAGATAGATTGTACAAGGTTTACAAGCAGTCTCCTGAAGCAAACGTGGATTTGTCACAAGGCACGCGTATTGATATTTGGCTGACGATGGACGCAGCAAAAATGTACGAAGAATCAGAACCTGAATTGGAGGAAGAATTTTTCTGATTATGGAAGATTTAGAACTTTTAGATGATAGATTTGTTCATTATCGTTTTCAAGTAGATAAGGGGCAAACTGTAATCCGAATTGATAAGTTTTTGGTCGATCGTTTGAGCGATATTTCCCGAAATCGTATTCAAGAAGCGGCAAATTCGGGGTTCGTTTTGGTGAATGGTGTGGCAGTAAAATCAAATTATCGTGTTAAACCAAACGATGATATTGCAATAATTTTAGATTATCCTAAAACTGATTTTGAAGTTGTGCCTCGTGACATACCTTTGGACGTTGTGTATGAAGACGACGACATTTTGCTTATCAACAAACAACCCAATTTAGTTGTTCATCCTGGGGTTGGTAATAGAGATAATACACTTTTGCATGCGCTTGCTTGGCATTGGAAAGATGAAGATACTCTTGATGTGAATTATACCAAAATGGGTTTGGTGCATCGGATAGATAAGGATACGTCCGGTTTGTTGATTATTGCAAAAAACAGTGATGCAAAAACTAAGTTAGGGTTGCAGTTTTTTAATAAAACAACCGAAAGAACTTACAATGCACTAGTTTGGGGTGTGTTAAAAGAAGATGAGGGTACAATCACAGGAGCAATTGCTCGTGATCAGCGAATTAGAATGTCTTTTGCTATCTACGATGAAAACGAAAATCCGAATGCAAAACATGCAGTAACTCACTATAAAGTTTTGGAGCGTTTTGCTTATGCGACATTGGTGCAATGTAAACTTGAAACAGGCAGAACTCATCAAATACGTGTGCATATGAAACACATTGGTCATACGCTTTTCAACGACGAACGTTACGGGGGTAACGAAATTTTGAAAGGAGTGAGAACTTCAAAGTATAAACAATTTGTGCAGAATTGTTTTGAGGTATGTCCTCGTCAAGCTCTTCACGCTCGTACACTTGGTTTCGAACACCCAACAACGGGAGAGTGGATGCAATTTAACAGCGATTTGCCTGCGGATATGCAAGCTCTGATTGAAAAATGGCGTCGTTACTCGCCAAAAGAATAAACAACGTTTAGAAGCAGATTTGCAAACCGTCTTTCGCTGCTATGGTGTAGGGAAAGATGCTTTTTGCTTCGTCTACAATAGGGTCGATGGATGGATATCGACTAGAAAAATGCCCAATAATAAGTTTTTTAACATTACCTTCCAAAGCAATGGTTGCGGCTTGTTTTGCAGTAGAATGATAAGTTTTTTTTGCTCTTAAAGTCTCTTCTTCTAAAAACGTAGCTTCGTGAAAAAGACAATCTGCATTTTCTACGTCAGGAACTATTTTTGGTAAAAAAGCTGTATCGGAACAATAAACAAACTTTTTGGAAGGAGAAGGTTCTTTTGTGAGTCGTTTGTTTTCAATTATTTCTCCTTCTTCTGTTATAAAATCTTTTCCTTTTTTTATTAAAGCACGCTCCTTTATTGGGATATTGAAAGCATCAATCATTTCGGGAATCAGATGTCTTTCTTTAGGTTTTTCTTCAAAAATAAATCCGCAAGTCGGAACCCTATGTTTAAGAGGTAATGTTTTTACTATTAGAGTTCTATCTTCAAAAATTATTTCCTTTTTTCGAGGATTGAAAGGATGAAAAATGACTTCAAAACCCAGTTCCTGACAGAAAAAATCTAATTGTGGTTTTAATAGTTTTTCTAATTCGGGAGCCGAGTGTATTTCAATATTAGTATAATGTCCTGTCATTCCTAACGAAGAAATGAGTCCTATCAGTCCTAAACAATGGTCGGCATGAAGGTGCGAAATAAAAATATGCCCCAAACGATTGAGACTATATTTTAATCGAAAAGCTTGAATTTGCATTCCTTCTCCACAATCAATCAAGAATAATTTGTTGTGGACTTCCAGAAGGTGTGCGGCTTGAAATCTGTCTTTTTTAGGAAGTGCAGAACCCGAACCTAAAACGGTAAATTTAAACTGATTACTCAAGAGCTATTATTTCTTTTGTCTTAGTATCCAAGAATCAGCAGGAATCGATTTTGAGATTTCAAGAATTGTTTTCTTTGCCGAAGCATAATCGTCAAACGAAAGCAACAAAACTCGGAACATTCCTTGCTCGTTTACTACAATAGTAGGTTCGTAGGCAGGACGATAAGATGCTTGAAGTTTGTCTGCATTTTCTCTGTTTGAAAAACTACCAACAACAATATGAAATGCTTTTGTCATTGTTTCTTTGTTTTTTTCTCCTTCGGCTAATGCAATTTTTTCTTCTCTAACCTTTTCTTCAGCTTCTTTTTCGATATAAATAGTGTCGTGTTTCTCAATCAATTCTGTTTTAATAATAGTGTCAGTTTTTATAATAACAACTGTATCTATTTTTATCACTTCTACTTCTTTTATAATTTCTTTTGGAGCTTCATTTGCCAGATAAGCACCTTTTTTTGCGGCACAACCAACAAAAAATGTTGTTGCAAGAATAACGATTGCGATTTTTAGTGTTAGTTTCATATCTATTTTAGTTTAATTTTTCGTTGACAAAAATAAGTAAAAATCCAATTTAGAAACAAAAAAAGAAATACTTCTTGTATTTCTTAAATCTCTTCTTTCTGGCGGAAAGAGAGGGATTCGAACCCCCGGAACAGTTACCCGTTCACCGCATTTCGAGTGCGGCCCATTCGACCACTCTGGCATCTTTCCTTACTCTTTTGTGATTCAGCTGGGGCTCGAACCCAGGACCCCATCCTTAAAAGGGATGTGCTCTACCTGCTGAGCTACTGAATCTCCCAAAACAGACCGCAAAAGTACAATAAAAAATTATTTTATCAAATAAAAAAGTTGATTTTAATAATTTTCACTTTTCTAAAAAAACTAATTACATCACACTTCTCGCTTTCCGACGATAAAAACTCCTTGCAACTCCACTGCGAAGCATAGCATATAAAATTCTGATTAATTTTAACTGCTTCCCAAATATACGCATCTACTTCACGATAAGAGAAGCCTTTTAAATCAAACTCATCCATAAAACAATCATTCTTCACTCTCTGGAGTGGTATATTCAACTAGAAGGTTTTCATATTTTTTCAATTCTGGCATTGCACAAAACTTGTCTCTCGTACCCTTAGGAATACGTATCTCCTTAAGCCCTGAACAACCATAGAAAGCACCTTCCCCAATGCTCGTTACACTGTCAGGGATAACTATCGAGGTAAGCCCTGAACAATCCAAGAAAGCACCTTCCCAAATACTCGTTACGCTGTCAGGAATAACTATCGAGGTAAGCCCTGAACAATGAATGAAAGCACATTCCCCAATGCTCGTTACACCATCAGGAATAACTATCGAGGTAAGCCCTGAACAACCAAGGAAATCATATTTCCCAATACTCGTTACACCATCAGGGATAACTATCGAGGTAAGCCCTGAACAACCCTTGAAAGCCCTTTCCCCAATGCTCGTTACACCATCAGGAATAACTATCGAGGTAAGCCCTGAACAATCAGAGAAAGCAGAATTCCCAATGCTCGTTACGCTATCAGGGATAATTGTATTTTTACAACCTGCTATTAGAATATTTGTTTCGGTTTCTATAATCGCATTACAATTGTTTCTACTATCATATTTAGGATTATTTACATCAACACTTATCGAGGTAAGCCCAGAACAGTAGCTGAAAGCATTTTCCTCAATACTCGTTACACTATCAGGAATAACTATCGAGGTAAGCCCAGAACAACCAGAGAAAGCATGATTCCCAATGCTCGTTACACCATCAGGGATAACTATCGAGGTAAGCCCAGAACAACAATAGAAAGCATCTTCCCCAATGCTCGTTACACCATCAGGGATAACTATCGAGGTAAGCCCAGAACAGTAGCTGAAAGCATTTTCCTCAATACTCGTTACACCATCAGGAATAACTATCGAGGTAAGCCCAGAACAATCAGAGAAAGCATATTCCCCAATGCTCGTTACACTATCAGGAATAACTATCGAGGTAAGCCCAGAACAATGAGAGAAAGCACCTTTCCCAATACTCGTTACACTATCAGGAATAACTATCGAGGTAAGCCCTGAACA
>JAGCAG010000024.1 GCA_017652785.1 Paludibacteraceae bacterium
GCTGCGGGAAGCAACCGAAAGTATTTTCGTTTGAAAGGCGAACGTTCTACTTTTATTGGTGCTTGGGGTGACTCTTTGGATGAGAATAGAGCTTTTTGCAAAATAGCAGAACATTTTTCTGCCAAAGGATTGAATGTGCCTAAAGTGTTGGCTTATGCCGAGGATTTTTCTTGTTATTTACAAGAAGATCTTGGAGATCAGTCTCTTTTTGATTGTATTGAACAAACTCGCACGTCGTCGAACGATTTTCCTCAAAAAACAAAGTCTTATTTGCAAAAAACGATACAGCATTTGCCCAAAATGCAGTTTGACGGAGCAAAAGGTTTTGATTTTTCGGTTTGCTATCCAGTTAGTGAATTTGATAAACGGAGTATTTTTTGGGATTTGAATTATTTCAAATATAATTTCCTGAAAACGCAATCGATTGATTTTCGTGAGGATTTGTTGGAAAAAGACTTTGAAACTTTATCAAAAATTCTTTTGTTACATCAAACCGATACGTTTCTTTACCGTGATTTTCAGTCCAGAAATGTAATGATAAAAGACGATGATCCATTTTTTATTGATTTTCAAGGAGGAAGAAAAGGACCTATTTATTATGATGTAGCTTCGTTTTTGTGGCAAGCCAAGGCAAATTTCAGCGATGAGTTACGTCAGGAGTTAATTGACATTTACTTGCAAGAGGTACAGAAATATCTTAAGGTTTCTCGTTCGGATTTTGAGCAAACGTTGAAATTTTTTGTGTTTTTTAGGATGCTTCAAGTACTAGGCGCTTACGGATTTAGAGGTTATTTTGAACGAAAAAAACATTTCTTGCAAAGTATTCCTTTTGCAATGGAAAATTTGAAGAAGTTGTTGATTGAACTTCCGTCTGATTTTTGTCCATATCTTGTTGGAATCCTTGGTGAGTTAACTAACCGTTTTGTGAATACTTCTGTGAAATGCGAGAAAGAAAGTTGCTCGAATAGATTGACCGTACGCGTGATGAGTTTTTCGTATAAAAATGGATTACCCATAGACGAGAGTGGTAATGGTGGTGGGTATGTTTTTGATTGTAGAGGAATTCATAATCCTGGACGTTACGAACCTTATAAGAAACTAACGGGAAAGGATCGTGCTGTGATTGAGTTTTTGGAAAAAGATGGCGAAATTTTAGATTTTTTAACTTCTGTTTACAAATTGGCAGATTCGCATATTGAGAATTATTTGTCACGTGGTTTTGAAAATCTAATGTTTTGTTTTGGTTGTACGGGCGGGCAACATCGCTCAGTTTATTCTGCCGAACATTTGGCGAAACATATTGTAGAAAAATATGAGGTTCAAGTAGTTCTTGAACATCGTGAACAAAAAGAAAAAATAGTGTTATGAAAAAGATCTTTATTATTGTTTTTGCGCAAATTTTTAGTTTGAATGTTTTTGCAAAACCAGTAAAAGTGGCTTGTGTTGGGAATAGCATTACTTATGGAATGACGATTGAAAATCGAGAAGAATTTTCATATCCATCCCAGTTGCAACGTTTGTTGGGAAGTGATTATGAAGTTGGCAATTTTGGTAAATCGGGAGCCACGTTACTTTACAAAGGTCATCGTCCTTATGTGGAACAAGAGGAGTTTCGTAAAGCTATGGATTTTGCAGGCGATATTGTCGTTGTTCATTTGGGTACAAATGATACCGACCCTCGCAATTGGCCAAATTATAGAGACGAATTTATGGGAAATTATCGAGCACTTATGGATTCGTTTCGAATGGTAAATCCTAAATGCAAATTTATTCTTGCACGTTTGTCTCCAATTTCTCATCGTCATTCGCGTTTTGAGTCGGGTACTCGTGATTGGTTAGCACAAATTCAGGCAACGGTGGAAACTATTGCAAAATCAGTTGGTGCTCAACTGATAGATTTTCACGCACCATTATACCCTTTCCCCAATTTTTTCCCAGACGGACTTCATCCTAATGCCGATGGTGCTGCAGTTCTTGCAAAAACTGTCTATGAGTCAATAACGGGTGATTTTGGTGGTTTGCAAATGTCAGAAATTTATTCTGATAATATGGTGCTTCAAAGAAATTCAAAGTTGGTAATAAAAGGGAAAGCTAATGCAAGGGAAAAGGTTTCTGTGAGTATAGATAAACAAAAAAAAACTGTTGTAACATCAACTTCTGGTGAGTGGCAAGTAGAACTTCAGCCTCTTGAGGTGGGGGAGAACTATACGTTGAAAATTGCTACCAAAAACAAAGAAATTGAGTATAAAAATGTAGCAGTTGGGGAAGTTTGGCTTTGTTCTGGTCAGTCAAATATGGAGTTTCACTTGAATGCTTGTGCAACAGCAGCTCAAGATGTTCCTCTTGCAACAAATAACAAAATACGCCTTTTTGATATGCAAGAAAATTGGAGAACGGATGCTGTTGAATGGAGTGTTTCTGCCCTTGATTCTCTCAATCGTCTTTTGCATTATGCTCCTTCAAAATGGGAAATGTGTTCTCCTGAACGTGCGGCTACTTTTTCTGCTGTAGCATATTATTTCGGAAGAATGTTGCAAGATTCTTTGCAAGTTCCTATTGGACTTATTTGTAATGCTGTAGGAGGTTCGCCTACGGAAGCTTGGATTGATAGAAAAACGTTGGAATATGATTTTCCAGCAATTTTGCGTTCTTGGACCGAAAATGATTTTGTTCAACATTGGGTCAGAGAACGTGCAAAGTTGAATATAAAAAAGTCAACTGATAAATTGCAGCGTCATCCTTATGAACCTTGCTATTTGTTTGAAGCGGGAATTTTGCCCTTAAAAGATTTTCAAATAAAAGGTGTTGTTTGGTATCAAGGCGAATCGAATGCTCATAATATTGAAGCTCATGAAAAATTGTTTGGACTTTTGACAAAAAGTTGGCGAAATTTCTGGAACAATGAAACGTTGCCTTTCTATTTCGTTCAACTTTCAAGTCTTAATCGCCCATCTTGGCCTTGGTTTAGGGATAGTCAGCGTTGTTTGATGAATGAAATACTTAATACAGCAATGGTGGTGAGCTCAGATAAGGGAGATCAGTGGGATGTACATCCAACTCAGAAGCGCGAAGTTGGAGAGCGTTTATCTTTATGGGCATTGAATAAAACGTATGGTTTTTACAGTGTGATGCCTTCTGGTCCTTTGTTCAAAGATGTTGTTTTTGAAAAAAACTATGCATTTGTTTCTTTTGACTATGCAAAAGGTTTGAAGTCGTCAGATGGAAAAGCATTAAGAACGTTTGAAATTGCAGGGGAAGACGAAATTTTCTACATTGCACAAACAGAAATCAAGGGTGAGAAAATAAAAGTTTGGAGTAAAAAAGTGAAAAAGCCTAAGTTTGTTCGCTATGCTTGGCAGCCTTTTACTGATGCGAATCTTGTGAATGAAGCAAATTTGCCAGCATCAACATTTAGAAGTAAGTAGATTTTTTTGTAGTTAAATCTAACTAAATTCTATTTTTTTAGTGTTTTTTTTTACAAAAAGATATTTTTTTTGTCGGTTTGATATTTTTTTTCTACTTTTGCCGTCTATTTAATGATAAAAATAAAAATATATAGTTATGGAAGTAAAAGCAGTTTTAGCAGATTTGCAAAGAAGATTTCCGAATGAACCGGAATATCATCAAGCAGTAGAAGAAGTGTTGGGTACTATTGAAGAGGTTTATAACCAACATCCAGAGTTCGAAAAGGCAAACTTAATTGAACGTTTGTGTATCCCTGATCGTGTGTTTACATTCCGTGTTACATGGGTGGATGACAAAGGTAATGTGCAAACAAACATGGGTTATCGTGTTCAACATAATAATGCAATTGGCCCTTACAAAGGGGGTATTCGTTTTCACTCATCAGTGAATTTGGGTATTTTGAAATTCTTGGCATTCGAACAAACATTTAAGAATTCTCTTACAACTCTTCCTATGGGTGGTGGCAAAGGAGGTTCTGATTTTAGCCCAAAAGGAAAATCAAATGCGGAAATTATGCGTTTCTGTCAAGCTTTTGTTCTTGAATTGTGGCGTCATATTGGTCCTCAAACTGACGTTCCTGCTGGAGATATCGGTGTTGGTGGCCGCGAGGTTGCTTATATGTACGGAATGTATAAGAAGTTGGCTCAAGAAAATACAGGGACTTTCACTGGAAAAGGTTTGGAATTTGGAGGTTCGTTGATTCGTCCAGAGGCTACTGGTTACGGAAATATCTATTTCTTGATGAATATGCTCGGACGCAAAGGAATCACAGATTTGAAAGGTCAAACTATTTGTATTTCTGGTTCGGGAAATGTTGCTACTTATACAGCACAAAAAGCAATTGAATTAGGAGGAAAAGTTGTTACAATGTCCGATTCAAATGGTTATATTTACGATCCAGACGGAATTACAAAAGAAAAATTGGATTATATCTTCGAATTGAAGAATGTGTACCGTGGTCGTATTAAAGAATATGCAGAAAAGTATGGTTGCAAATATGTAGAAGGTGGTCGTCCTTGGGGAGAAAAATGTACGATTGCGTTGCCTTCTGCTACACAAAACGAATTGAATGGAGAAGATGCTAAGAAACTTGTTGCAAATGGTGTTATTGCTGTTTCAGAAGGTGCAAATATGCCATCTACTCCAGAGGCAATTGAAGTGTTCTTGAATGCTAAAATTCTTTATGCTCCAGGAAAAGCTGCTAATGCAGGAGGTGTTTCGGTATCAGGTTTGGAAATGACTCAAAACTCTATGAAAATTTCGTGGACAAAAGAAGAAGTTGATTCTAAATTAAAAGCCATTATGAAAGATATTCACGATGCTTGTATTAAATATGGTTCGGAAGCAGATGGTTATGTGAACTATGTTAAAGGTGCAAATATCGCAGGATTTATGAAAGTTGCTAAAGCGATGATGGCTCAAGGAGTTTTGTAAAAAAAACTGTTGATTATAGAAAAAGGAGAAAGTTAACTTTCTCCTTTTTTATTTATTGTTTGTAACGATCTTCCCATAAAAAATTAATCCATTCTCCCATCTTTTTCTCTTGAGGGGAGCCTTGTATTTCCCAAAAACGTGCATCCTTAATTTCTTTTGGTAGAAAATCTTGTTTTGTGAAATGATTCTTATAATCGTGAGAATATTTATAATCTTCTCCGTATCCAAGTTCTTTCATTAGGTAAGTTGGAGCATTTCTTAAAGAAAGAGGGACTGGGATGTTTCCAGTTTTGTTGACAAATTCTAATGCTTTATCTATGGCAAGATAAGCAGAATTGCTCTTTTGCGATGCAGCGAGATAGATTGTGGTTTCTGCTAAAATGATTCGTCCTTCGGGCCATCCAATTTTTTGTAAAGCATCGAAACAAGAATTTGCAAGAAGTAGCGCATTGGGATTGGCTAGTCCAATATCTTCTGCTGCCGAAATGATTAACCTTCGTGCAATAAATTTGGGGTCTTCGCCTCCAGCAATCATTCTTGCCAACCAATAAATTGCTGCATCAGGGTCGCTACCGCGAATGGATTTTATGAATGCAGAAATAATATCGTAATGAAGTTCTCCGTTTTTGTCGTAATCGGAAAAATTTTGTTGAAGTTTTGCTTCAATTATCTTGTCGGTTATTTCGATATCTCCGTTGGGGATAGAATTTACTACTATTTCTATAATGTTTAGCAACTTACGAGCATCGCCACCCGAATACCGAAAAAGCGCATTTTCTTCTTTTATTGTGATCTTTCGATTTTTCAATTCGCTATCGTAAGTAAGTGCTCTGTTGAGTAACTGTCGTAAATTATCCTTTTCAAGAGATTTAAGAACAAAAACTTGACAGCGAGAAAGTAACGGAGTAATGATTTCAAACGAAGGATTCTCTGTTGTTGCTCCAATAAGAATAAAAATTCCTTTTTCTATTGCTCCAAGAAGAGAATCTTGCTGAGATTTACTAAAACGATGAATTTCGTCTATGAAAAGAATGGGAATTTTGTCATTGAAAAAATGTGTTTTTTTTGCCTTTTCAATTACTTCTCTTACGTCTTTTACTCCAGATGTTACGGCACTCAATGTGTAAAAAGGGCGGTCCAATTTCTCTGAAATAATTTGAGCTAATGTAGTTTTCCCAACTCCTGGAGGTCCCCAAAGAATAAAGGATGAGACCTTCCCAGAGTCAATCATTTGTCGTAAAATGGCACCCTCTCCAACAAGGTGTGTTTGCCCAATGTATTCGTCAATTTTTCGAGGTCTGATGCGTTCGGCTAAGGGTTTCATTGAGGATTGTATTATGCGACAAAATTAAAAAAAGTATTTTTTCTTTACAAAAAAGCAATATAGTGTATTGATGTAAAAGAAAAACTTTTTATCTTTGCTTCGTTTTTTAAGTGTTTCAAAGTAAAAAATAGAAAGATATGATGAAAAAAATTGCATTTATCGTGGTTGTTGCTGCATGTGCTTTTTGGGCTTGTGACAAGGAAAACCCAAATACTCCTATTGAAAAGATTGAGTTTGGCTTTATTCCAGAAGAACAGTCAGTTATTGAAAAATATGGTATTAAAGAAGATGGTATCTTTGTGGGTGTAAACAATTCGAAAGTGACGAACGTAAATCAATTCCCTGTTTATGCAAAAAGAACAGATTTGAAATATTCGTCAGAGAATGAAGATATTGTTAAAATTAACGAGTTGGGTATTATCACTGGTGTCGGAAAAGGAGAAGCTTTTGTGTATGCAGAATCTACTAATAGTGCATTGGGATTGGAGAAAGCCAAACTCAAAGTATATGTCGATACTATTCCTGTGGAGAAAGTAACATTTTCTCTTAAAGCAAGTTCGTTTGATGACCATGTTGAGTTGCAAAAGGATACTTTGTTCTTGAATGACACCGCAGTGATGTCGGTGGTTGCGGAACCGCTTGAAGCATCGTTTGCTGATTATGTGTGGGAGTCAAGCAACCCTTCTGTTTTGGAAGTGAATGGAAATGTTGTTACAGCAAAAACAGTTGGTGGACCAGTGACAATCTCTGGTAATTTGAAATACAAAGGAACAGAAAGTACAAAGAAAGAATATACATGGGTGGTAGAAGAAGCAGAGTTGAAAGGCATTACTGTGAAAAAAGTAAATAAGATAAAAATACTTCCTCTTCAGAGTCAACCTTTGATGGTTACTTTTGATCCTCAGTATGCAAGTTATAAAGATTATACTGCAGAATATTTTGAGGATAAAGAAAAAACAAAAGTAAAAGTAAATCCATCTATTAATATTAGTAACGGAAATTTATTTGTAACTAGTAATAATAATAATGAAACTACTTATGTAGTTCTTACTTCGGTGCGATATCCAGCTGTTAAGTCAAATAGTGGTGAGCCTGCAGAATTTATAATAAAAAGAGCAGAGTAGTTTTTTTTGAATATAATGTTATAAAGGAGGGAGAAGTTTTTTTGACTTCTCTCTTTTTATTCAAAAATGAAATATCTTTAAAATGTTTAATCGCTAATATCAATTAGTTATGAAGAAGGCGTTGTTATTGTTTCTTGCATTCTGCTTTGCAGTAGTAGGTTTGATGGCTCAAAGCAGAAATAATCAAAACAAAACATTGATTGGTTGTAGTTTTGAATTTGATATTACAACCGATAACAATTATACAGGAAGAGGTAATAAAGATGAAGTTTTGTTGAATGCAAAACTACTTCCTTCTTCAGATCTAAATCTTTCTAGTGTTTCTGTAGATATGACAGGAACTACAAATATTTCGGATGTGGAGAAGATAAAAGTTTATCAGACTTCTACTTCTACATTTGATTCTCGGAAGGCTATGTCTTATACTAAAATAGGAGAAGCTACTCCTGATCCATCGGGTCAAATAACTTTTAATGTTATGGGATCGGTAAATGGAGGAAGTGCTACTTATTTGTGGTTGACTTATGATATTGCTTCAGATGCCAAAGAAGGAAATGTAGTTGCTGCAAAAATATCTTCTATTTCGACCGGCGAATCTTTTCTTCAGACTATAGACGAAGTTGTGGCAACTCGTGAGATATTGTTAGCAAGAAAATTGCTTTATGCTCCTGGTGATTATGGTTCGAAGAATTACCGTATTCCTGCCATTGTTACAGCAAAAGATGGTTCTTTGATAGTTGGGATAGATAAACGTAAAAATAATCAGAGCGACCTGCCCGAAGATATTGATGTTTTGATTAATAGAAGTACAAATAACGGGGTTGATTGGAGTGAACCAATTACCATTGCGCAAGGTACTGGACGTGGAGCAGGTTTTGGCGATGTTGCTCTAGTTAGAACAGCAGAAGAAAATGGTTTGTTGGCTATTTATGTTGGGGGAGATGGTTTTTTTGATCCTCAATCTTCTAATACGAAAAAGCAGCGCATCTATGTTTCAAAAAGTTTAGATAATGGAGTTTCTTGGGGAAGTAAGGTTGAAATTACAGATCAACTTTATGGTTCAAATTGTTCTGTAGTTTCTCGTCAGGGTTGGCAAGCTGCGTTTGTGTCTTCAGGAGCTGGTTTATTGACTCGCAATGGAACTATTTGCTTTGTCGGTGTAGTGCGTGAATCAAATTCTACTGATGTTAGCTCGATTTCTAACTATGTTTTCTATTCAGAAGATAATGGAACGACTTGGAAAGTCTCTTCTTGTTGTATGGCAAGTGGAGGAAATGAAGCGAAAATTGTGGAACTTAATGACGGAAGATGGTTGGTAAGTATTAGAAATCAAAATAAGGGACCTCGTTATTATACAATTTCTGATAATCGTGGGCAGACATGGACTCCTTTGGATCAATGGGAAAATATGATAGAACCGGGTTGTAATGGAGATATTGTTAACTACACAACTACATTAGATGGGTATGATAGAAATCGTATGTTGCATACTATCCCTTATCATGCTACGACTCGTGTAAACGTTTCTATGTTCTTGAGTTATGATGAGGGTTCAACTTGGAGTTATAAGAAAACACTTTGTGTAACAGGATCGGCATATTCCTCTATTTGTGTGTTGCCCGACAATACGATTGGTGTTTATTTGGAGGAAAATGGTAAAGACCCTGCAAATGGAGAGTATTCTATATATTTCTTGAATTTTACTTATGATTGGTTGACTAATGGTGAGGATGAAATTGTTTATGCTAAACCCTAAAATTGGCTAAGTGTGTTAGAGATATCTTTCAAAAAGATAGTAAAATGAAATAAAAAAAGAGAAGTGAAAACTTCTCTTTTTTGTTGTTTAGTACTCTCTTCTATAGAAATTATTCTGGGTGAATAGCTTCAGAAGGACATACATCTGCACAAGTACCACATTCGGTACAAATTTCTGGATCGATAGAATAGATATCTCCCTCAGAAATTGCTTCTACTGGACACTCGCTAATACAAGTTCCACAAGCAATACAATCTTCACTAATTACGTAAGCCATAATTTTTCTCTTTTATAAAGTTCTTAAATTTAATTCTTAGCAAAATTAAGACGTTTTTATTTCATCAACAAATTTTTCTAAGTCTTTTTCAAAAAACTCTTCTAAACCTGTGTTTGTTGTGGGCTGATAGCAGATAAATCCAAGTTCTGATGCGGTTTTGATGTTATTCTCTCCATCGTCAATGAATAAGGTTTCTTGAGGATTTATCTCTGCTTTTTTTATCATAAAATCAAAAATTTCCTTGTTAGGTTTTGAAATTTTTAATTCGTAAGAGAGGAAAATTTCGTCAAAAAAATCCGTTATTTGCTTCCCATTTTTTTCAAAAAAAGAACCTTTAACCCATTCAAAATGGATAGGATTTGTGTTGCTTAAAAGATAGGTTCTGACGTTTTGTTTCAGATGTATAAGTTTGTTTAGTTTGTAGTCTGATATTTCTGATAAGAAAGATAACCAAGCATTTTTTATTTCATTTTCGGAACGCGAAGGCAGAAAATTGTTTTTTATAAAAAGATAAAATTCATTTTCAGTTACTTTTCCTTCTTCTAAATCCAAGAAAACGGCTGTTTGTTTGAAATCTCCGATATAGTTTTCTATCTCTTTGAACCCTAACTTCTGAAATGATTGAACGCATGACATTCTATCAATGTCGATGAGTATGCCACCCATGTCAAAAACAACGTTTTTTATTTTTTTGTTCATATTTCTAGCTCTTTTTCAAGAAACAAAATTACATTGTGCATTGCAAAAAAACAAGTTTGTAAAAACACATTTTTCTGCATTATTATTCTTGATAAACCTATTAAGTTCTTTCTCAACTTTTTTTACCTTTGTGTCGATTTTAATTAAAATAGGATAAGTAAAATGGACTCAAAAATTGCTATGAACCCAAATTTGTTGGTTCAATATCTTGAAAAACCTGCTTCGGAGTTTACCCGCGCAGATATTGTTCGTTATTGCAAGGAGAACAATGTGGAATTTATAAACTTTCACTATTGTGGATGGGATGGAAAATTAAAGACTTTGAATTTTGTTATTCAAAACTTAGAACATTTGGAAACGATTCTTTCTGCAGGAGAACGTGTTGACGGCTCTAGTTTGTTCCCATTTATCGAAGCTGGGAAGAGTGATTTGTATGTAATTCCTAAATATAAAACTGCATTTCGCAACCCTTTTATGCAGGTGCCAACAGTTGATATTCTTTGTTCTTTTTATAATAGAGAAGGAGAACCATTTGAGAGTTCTCCTGAGTATATACTTCGGAAAGCTCATCGTGTTTTTAAAGAAACTACAGGATTAACTATGGAAGCTATGGGTGAGTTGGAATATTATATAATTGCTCCAGACGAGGGAATGTATCCTGTCCCAGACCAAAAAGGTTATCATGAAAGTGCTCCTTATAATAAGTTTGCGAATTATAGAGTAGAGGCAATGCGTTTGATTGCGCAGGCAGGAGGAATGATTAAATACGGACATTCTGAAGTAGGAAATTTTACTCACGAAGATAAAATTTACGAACAAAACGAAATAGAATTCCTTCCAACAAATATTGAAGATGCTGCGGATCAGTTGGTTGTGGCAAAGTGGATTATGCGTCAATTGGCTTATGAGTATGGTGTTACTTTGACTTTTGCTCCAAAAATTACGGTCGGGAAGGCTGGATCGGGAATGCACGTTCATTGTAAGTTTACCAAAGATGGAAAATCAATGATGATTCGTAATGGCGAACTTTCTGATGAATGCAAAAAGGCTATTGCTGGTTATATGACAGCAGGAACTTCGTTGCCAGCATTTGGAAATCCTAACCCACTTTCGTTTATGCGTTTAGTCCCTCATCAAGAAGCCCCAACATCGCTTTGTTGGTCGTTCTCTAATCGTAGTGCATTGGTGCGTGTCCCTCTCGGATGGATAAATAATGGCAAAGATATGGCAGCAGATTGCAATCCTTGCGAAAAAGCATCAAACAAAGATTTTAGTGATAAGCAAACCTTTGAATGGAGAGCTTCTGATGGTTGTGCTGATATGTATTTGCTTATGGCAGCACTTTGTGCAGCTGCTCGTCACGGATTTGAATTGCCAAATGCTCTTGATGTTGCAGAAAAAACTTATGTGGGACTTGGTGTAAATATCCACGATGATAAAAATAAACAAATTCAAGAGTCGCTTGAGCAGTTGCCTGATAGCTGTGTAGCAGCAGCACGTGAACTAGAGCGAGATCGTAGGATTTATACAGATAAAGGTGTTTTTTCTGATAGTATAGTAGATTATATGGTTAAATACTTGAACGGATTTAACGATGAAAATCTTCGTGCTGAACTTGGAAATGATACCGAAAAGATAATGAAACTTGTGAATGAAAATATCCACGTAGGATAAGAGGTTTTTTACACGATGAAAAAGGGAGGTTAGAACCTCCCTTTTTTCTTTAAAATAAAAAAGATATTCTTTTTTACTTTCCATTACGTTTTTGTACGTTGTGATAAATTTTCATTTGGTTGCCAAGAATTTTTGTAAAACCTTTTACGTCATCAGATGTCCAAGCTTTGTTCACTTCACCGTATTCTCCAAAATCAGTTTTCATCAAATCAAAATCACTTTCAACACCTACTAGAGTGTAACTGTATGGGCGAAGTTTTATGATGACCGTACCCGTGACGTTTTGCTGTGAACTTTCTAGAAAAGCTTCCATATCACGCATTACAGGCTCAAGATATTGCGCTTCGTGTAGAAACATTCCGTACCAAGTTCCAATTTGGTCTTTCCAATATTGCTGCCATTTGGTAAGTGTGTGTTTTTCTAGCATTTTGTGTGCATTGATAATAAGCAAGGCTCCTGCTGCTTCGAAACCAACGCGTCCTTTGATTCCAATGATTGTGTCGCCAATGTGCATATCTCGTCCAATACCGAAAGCCGAACCAAGTTCTTCTACTTTATTAATCGCAGCAATTTTATCCGAAAATTTTTCTCCGTTTACAGCTACGATTTCGCCTTTTTCAAATGAGATAGAAATTTCTTCTTCCTCTTGTTTCTTTACTTGTTTTGGATAAGCATTTTCAGGCAAAGTTAAGTTGGATTTTAGAGTTTCTTTCCCTCCGATAGAAGTGCCCCAAAGTCCTGCATTGATGCTGTATTCCATTTTTTTGAAATCGGCTTCGAATCCGTGTTTTTTCAGATAATCAATTTCATATTCACGAGTAAGTACCATGTCGCGAGTTGGGGTCAAAATTTTGATTTCTGGAGCAAGTATTTCAAATGTCAAATCAAAACGCACTTGGTCATTGCCTGCACCTGTGCTACCATGAGCAACGTAGTCGGCTCCCATTTCTTTTGCACAATTGATAATTGCCATTGCTTGAAAAATACGTTCCGAACTTACTGAAATAGGATAAGTCCCATTGCGAAGTACGTTGCCAAATACCATATACTTGATACTTTTTTCGTAGTATTCGTTAGTGACATCAAGTGTATAATGTTTTTTTGCACCAAGTTGATAAGCACGTTCTTCAATTTGCTTCAACTCTTCAGTGTTAAATCCACCAGTATTGGCAATTGCGGTATAAACTTCGTAACCTTTGTCTTCTGACAAATATTTTACACAAAAAGAGGTGTCCAAACCTCCACTAAATGCTAATAATACTTTTTCTTTCATTTTATTTTTATTTTTTCAATTATTTTTTTGACTGGATTTTTCTTGTGTTTTTCGGGGTCGAAAAGCATTGCTGTGCAGATGCAATAGCGTCGATTTGTTCTTTTTAAAATGTCAGAATTTACGCAACCTTCACAACCTTTCCAAAATTGTTCGTCGTCGGTCAAGTCTGCAAAAGTTACGGGAACATAACCCAACTCTGTGTTAATTTTCATTACTGCAGCACCAGAGGTGAGCCCAAATAGTTTGGCATTTGGGAAACGTTTTCTTGACAAGTCAAATGAGAATTTTTTTATGCGTTTAGCCAAACCCATTCCTCTGTATTTGGGATTAACAATCAATCCTGAATTAGCAACGTATTGTTTATCCCCCCAGCTTTCGATGTAGCAGAATCCTGCAAATTCATCTCCTGCAAGGGCAATGATGGCTTTCCCTTCGAGCATTTTTGTTTCTACATATTCGTGTGTGCGTTTTGCGATACCTGTTCCACGCACTTTTGAAGACTCTTCTATGGTTTTGAGAATCGTATCAATGTATTTCAAATGATTTTCATTTGCTACACAAATTGTTATATTGTCTTTTTTCTTCATCTCAACAAAGTTAAGTTAGGGATAATCGTTTTTAGTTTTTCTACAAATATGGTATGCGAAACATTTTCTTTAACAACCACAAATACAGTGTCGTCGCCAGCAATAGAACCCAAAATGATATCTTCAAATACGTGGTCTATAGCACTTGCTATAACACTAGCATAACCTGGAGAAGTTCTCAATACGGCTAAATTTCCCGAAAAAGCTAAATCTACGTTCTTTTCAATCGTTGTTGATGGGTGAGACTTCACTTCTCTGTGCGATTGATAGTAGTAAATCCCGTTTTCGTCAGGAAGTTTTACGATCTTCAACTCTTTCAGATCTCGAGAAAGAGTGGCTTGTGTGCTTGTGCAGCTGTTGGCAGACAGCAACGCCAATAACTCGTCTTGATCTTTGATTTTTCTGGTACTAACGAGTTGAGTTATGCAATTTTGTCGTAGCTGTTTTTTATTCATATTTTAAGAAAAGTGAATATTTTTTCAAAAAATGTTTGCAAAAATATGATTTTTTTGAATATTTATGCAATAATAAGGTAAAAAAAGAAGAGATTTTTGTCTCTTCTTTTTCTTTTTGTGTTAGGTGTGATTTATTCCTTTTCCTTAATTTCTTTCATCAACTCTTGGTTGTTGAGCATTTCTATGATTTCAGAAGAGATGTCATAACCATCAATTGCATACACAACTTGTTCTTGCATTGCGCTTGTTGATAGAATCATATGGAAACGATTGTCTTTATTGAAGTACTTAATTACGTCAATCAAATCTTCGTGAAGTTTTTGGTTTACGTCTTGTTGCTCTTTTAGCAATTCTTGCGTAAGTTTTTGGTCAAGTTGTTGAAGCTCAAGTTCTTTTTTCTGTATTCTTGCAGCTTCTTGTTCGGCTCTTTCACGACTTAAGAAAGCGTTGTTTTCCAACTTACGTTGAAATTCTTCCATCTCCTCTTGCAATTTTTTTGCTTTAGTGTTGATGTTCAAACGAGCATCTTCTTGTTTTTTTATCAATTTTTCATTTGCTTCTACTGCATATTCGCAGTTCAATAAAATTGTGTCCAAATTGACATACGCAATAGGTAATTTCTTGCAAATGCTATCATACGAATAAAAATCAGTTTTTTGTTCTTTTGAGCACTCGCTCTTTTGGCAAGATACCATAACACTTGCAACAACTACAGCTAATAATAATACTTTTCTCATTTTGTTATTGATTTTATTTTGTTTTTACTTTTTTCTGTTCTTCTCTATCTTGTGATGTATAACAATTTATACCTCTTTTTCTTAGTTCTTTATTCCCTCCAATATGAATGTTTGGAAATTTTTTTTTCATAAAAAAAACGCGTATCCCTAAAAGCATTACTGCTAAAAATAATAGAAAAAAAACTACCAATAAATTTTTCATTCCTAAGGCAACAAAACTCGGCAAATATACAACTTATATACTAATTTGTGAATATTAAAAATGTATAAAATTATGTAGGAAACCTAAAGCTTACAACTAAGTCAAAAACCATTGCAATGACGATCGTAAGAGCCCATAAATTGGAGTTAGTAAACATAAAATATGCTGAGATTAAAAGCAAAACAGCGCTAATCGCTAACATTCTGTTTAAGCGTTTTGTTCTAACGTCGGACGATGGAACTGTTGTTAAAAAACGAAAAATTATAACAAGAGCTACTCCTATGGAAAATACATAAGGAGCAAAACTTAATTCAAACAACTGAACTGCTGCACCTGTTACAATGCAAATGTATCCGATGAAAAAAATGATGTGTAGTAAGTTTTGTTTCTTCATTCTTTGATTATAAAAATTTCTTCGTTTTGTTTCTTCATTAAAAACTCTTCTCTTGCAAACTTCTCTATATTTTCTTCAGAGTTCAGTTCCTCCATTTTTTGTTTGTCAAGTTCTATTTTTTCTTCAAAATAGGCAATTTCTCGTTTGAGTTTTTCGATTTTGAATTTGTTATAGATGCGAGATGGAATGTTGTTGGAGTCAAAAACAAACATTATCAAAAAGAACAAAACAAATGCGACAATATACTTTGTTTTGCTGCTTTTAAGAATAGTGTTTGCCCAAATTTTTAAGTTGAATTTTTGATTCATTTATTTTAATATTTCTAAAATTTTTTGGATAATAACTTTTGTGTCAATCATTTGTAAACATTCGAAATTGTTCTTTTTGCAATGATTTGTTCCGTTGATTGAGCAAGGACGGCAAGGCAGATCAACATCAATAATATTGTCTTTCGATTGTTTCCATCCCAAATTACCTGCAAAATAGTGCGTTGCTCCCCACACTGAAACAACGGGTGTGTTTACTAATGATGCCAAATGCATATTTGCTGAATCCATTGAAAGCATTACGTCTAATTGCTTGATGAGTTCCAATTCTTCGCCTAAAAGAAGAGATGTGTGTACAGCATAAACGTTTTTGAAAATACTTGCCCAATCAATTAAAATTTCATTTTCTACCTCGCCAGCTCCAAATAAAAAGATCTTGTAATTGCCTTTTTTGTCAAAAAAATCAATTACCTCCTTCGTCTTTTTTAGCGGAAGGAGTTTGCCCTTGGTTTGAGCAAATGGAGCAATTCCAATCCATTTTTCTTGTTTTTTACCATAAATGGTTTCAATTTTTTTGATGGTTTCGGTTTGGTTTAGCTTTAGACTCTTAAATTGATTGTCTGTGTGCAAATGTGCCTTTGTCAAGGTTTTTTGGTAACGGTCAAAGAGCGATTTTAATGGTTTTTTCTTTTTGTTTTTCTGTAATAGTAATTTCCACTCCTCTTTTTTATTGGTAGAAATAGAGTAAACTTTTATGCCCGATAATCCGAATAGAATCCGCAAGAAACAACTTCTCCAATCGTTTTGCAGGTCAATGATAGTGTTGATTGTGTGATTTTTTTTCAATTCTTTGAAAAGACGAAATACTCCTCCTATGCCTTTATGTTTGTTGCGAATGTCAGCAGGTGCAAATCGCACGTTCGGCAAACTTTCGAATAGTGGCGCCAAAAAGAAACGAGAGGTTACAACAAACTTTTTTTCTTGATGATTGCGCACAAGCGAATCCAACAATGGAATTATCATTGATACATTGCTGATAGACGAAAACCGAATAATCAAGATACTCATAATTGAACTAGTTTCTTTCTCTTTTTTCTGGGAACAAAGATAGGAAAAAATATCCCTCCTTTTTGTAATCAAAAAATTTGTCATAGTTAAAAAAAAGTATTTACTTTGCAAACTCTAAAAAAAAGAAATAATTATGTACACTTTACTTACAATCTTAATAGTAATTCTTGCGGTTGTTTTGGTTCTTATCGTGTTGGTACAAAACTCAAAAGGAGGTGGTTTGGCATCAAGTTTTTCGTCGTCGAACCAAATTATGGGAGTTTCTAAAACTACCGATTTCTTGGAAAAAACAACTTGGACTCTTATGGGGGCTATTGTTGTATTGAGTGTTTTGGCTACTGCGGTAATCCCTCAGAAAACTGAACAAAAATCAACTCAACTTTCAGAAGAAGTTCAACTTCATCAGCAAGAGGCAGTGGGAGGAGAAGCTTCTCAAGAAATTCCAGGATTTACAACTCCTACTGATGTTGAGGAGTAAATAAATTCTCCTTGAATAGGAAAAGATAAAAGGTTCTGCAACGGCAGGACCTTTTTTTATTCGCAAAATAATTACAAAATTTATTACTCATCTCAAAAAATCTTCACTACTTTTGCTCTCGCAATGAGGAGCCTTGAGTGATGCTTTCTTCACAAGGGGTGAAAAGGGAATTCGGTGCGAATCCGAGACAATGCCTGTTGCTGTGAGTCCTTTTTATAGTTTATTGCACATCGTCTGCCACTGGCTTTTTGCTGGGAAGGCGCAATAAATTGGGACAAGTCAGAAGACCTACCTTGTTTGCAGCAAATGATTAAAACCGCAGGATAACGGGGTAAATCAATATTGTTTTTCAGCGCAGTTGTAGCATAGAGATTGTTGTCGGTAATTGTTCGACGGTTGTGCTTTTTTGAGAATAATTATTGTTTTATGTCGTATCCTAGCGAAAAAAAAAGATTATGGGGGTACGACTTATTTTTTTATAACAATTTAAATTTTTTAAAAAGATGAAAAAACAAAACCTAAAATTATTTGGAATGCTATTTTGCGTAGCGAGTATGACAATTTTCTCTTCGTGTGAAAGTCAAAACGAACCCGACGATCCGACAACAGGGCAAAACGCATCAACCAACAACAAAGACGATTACGAACTTCGCTTTTTGACCTTCGAAGACACTGATGCCAAATTTGAAGCCTACACGTTGGATTACGCAAGTGCAAACATTATTAAGTGGAGCAACCTCATAGACAATCCACAATACTACGGCTCGCTTACTTACACCGAAGGTGGTGTTTACTCTTGGCGCGATGAGAACAATACAGAACTTTCTCATTCGTTTACAGCTCCTTATTGGAACGGAGGTCATGCTATTTCCAATTACGTAATCAGCGATTACGCAATGCTCCCCGAAGGCTATTCTGGTTGGTACGAATTGCAATTTTCTACTCCGCTTGGCGGACACAACGGCTCGGCAAACTTCTGCGTTCATAATAGTTCGGGAACAAGTGTGCAGAGTTTAACGTTTGCCGACAACACCGAGCGAGTTGTCGACCACATGTATGTAACCAATACCAACTATTTCCTCAATTCACTCACCTATGGCGATGGTTTTAACCCAACGGCAACGGAGGAAACTTTTGTTAAAATAGTGGCAACGGGCTACAATGTGAAGGGAGAAAAAACAGGTATAGCTGAATTTTATTTGTGTCGCAATGGAAAATGCATCACTACTTGGGAAAAATTTGACCTCACCGCTTTGGGTAAAGTCAAAAGGGTGGATTTTAACTTTTTGGCAAGTAGCGACCAAGTAAGCGAATGGGGACTCAGTTGCCCTACCTACTTTGCTTATGACAACGTGGCTGTTCGCTTCGAAAACGAATGATTTCTTAATTCTCTTTATATTATTAAACAATTTAAATTCAAAAAAAATGAAAAAACTAAATTTCAAAATGTGGATTGTGTTACTCTCTGCAGCAGCAAGTATGACGATATTTTCCTCGTGCGAAAACCAAAACGAACCCGACGACCCAACAATAGGAGGACAAACCGAACAAAAAGATCCAACCGTAAACAACGAAAACGAAGAACCTCTCGAACCAAGTGAACCAAAACCATTGTACGAACTCCGAGTTCTTACTTTCGAAGACAACGACTACAAAGGGACGGAAGGAGAAAACTATTGGTCTTCGTTTATCCCTACCGATGGTCAGTATGGCAACGGCAATGGACAATATTCGTGGTACGACGAAGGGAAC
>JAGCAG010000004.1 GCA_017652785.1 Paludibacteraceae bacterium
CTTCTTTTTTTGCTTTGGAAAGTAAGCCCCGGAGTCTTTCTTGTTTTCCCAAATTGAAGGCCTTAAGCCATGTTTTGTAAAGATTAAGTCTATCTTTTCTTTCAAAATATCTACTTTGAATGGCACTTGTTTTTCTTTCTCTTTTTGTATCATAATTATTACTTTTAATTAAATTATCAATAAAATTTTCTATATTAACTTCAAACTCTTGGGTGTTTTCAAAATCAAAATTTAATAATTTAATTTCTTTTGTTTCTTCATCAATAGTAAAATCAGAAATACCAATTTTTTTAAAGAATCTATTGCGCTGTGCGGTACTGAAGATAAATTTGGATTATGATTTAAGGGATAAGGCAAATGCAATAGAATTAAAAATTCCTATTAAAAATGTATTTAGTGAACGACAGTAAGGTGCGAGCAGAACACGTGGTCTTAAGGGCACATCACAATACAAAGGGTTTAATGTTATTTATTGCACAATATTCTTCCGAAAAACACATTTTAAAGCGAAGCCAAGTTCATTTCGTTTACGATGTTTTTTCCTTCTGGCGTATAGGCAAACTCCATATTGGCTTTATAAACCTCTTCTACTCTGCCACGCACTACTTTCATCGAACTATTGAGAAAATGATTTTGTTCCGTCCAAGGTTCGGGAAGCACACAAACCGCAGCAGGCAACCATCGTTCAGGAAAAGCTCCGTAGAGACGCCCACCTTTGCGGTAACAATTCACTTCCGACTGTAATTTTTCGAGCATTTTCGCCTTTGCTTCTTTGCTTTCGGACTCATAGCCATGACGTTTAGCATAAGCACGAAGAGCCTCTTTGTTTGGTGTAACAAGAGCAATAGTGTAAGGGTCTTGATTGTTATGAAGAATCACTCCGTCGATGTATTTGGAATTTTCTACTAAGTTTTCTTCAATTTCTTCGGGGGAATATTTCTCACCATCAGCAGCAATGAGTAACGATTTGAATCGCCCAACAACATAAAGCATTTCCTCGTTGAGCATATAACCCATATCGCCCGTATGCAACCAACCATCAACAATAGTATCTGCTGTTGATTTTGGATTTTTCCAATAACCTGCCATTACGTTTTCTCCCTTAATGCAGATTTCTCCTTTTTTACCAAAAGGTTGTTCTACTCCATCGGCATCAAGAATTTTTATCTCCATTGGAGAAACTACTTTTCCCGAGGACCCGAAAATATGTTTCGCTGGCGAGTTGGCCGAAATAATTGGAGTTGCTTCCGAAAGTCCATAACCTTGATACATAGGGATTCCTATAGCGTAATAATAACGCTGAAGGTCGATGTCGAGCAACGCACCACCACCAACAAAAAACTTCATTTCACCACCAAGTCCTTCGCGGACTTTGCTGAAGATTATTTTGTCAAAAATTTTCATCAATGGTCGACGAAAAATATCAACAAATGATGTACCTTTATTATAACCCTCTTTATTGTATGCAATAGCATTTTTCAACGCAAATTTGTAGAGTTTTTCTACCAACCGACCACTTTTTTTGATGGTTGTTTCAATATTCTTTTTGAAACTCTTAGCAAGCGTTGGGACTGAAAGCATTACGTTGGGTTTGAACTCCTTGATGCTGATAGGAATATTGCGAAGAGCCTCTTTGCCCGACTTACCTGATGGCACAGTTCCGATGGATGCTCCGTAAGACATCATGGTGTAAAAACCTGCCACATGAGCAAAGCAGTGGTCGAGCGGCAAGATGATGAGCATACGATCTTCGGGCGTAACGCCAATTACCGAATGCGCCTGCTCCACGTTAGCAGTGTAGTTGCGATGAGTGAGCAAAATGCCCTTTGGGTCGGCGGTTGTACCCGACGTATAACTGATGTTGGCATAATCGTCGGGAGCAATAGATTGGTAACGTTCAACTAGTTTTTCTGCGTTTTCTTTCAAAAACTCATCACCGAGCGCCATTACCTCATTGATGTAGATTTCGTTGGGTTGTTTATCATCTATTTCATCAAAAACAATCACTTTTTCCACCAATGGACATTCGGCAAGAATCTTCCGCACCTTGGGCAACTGAAATTTAGAGGTGATAACGTATTTCGAATCCGAATGTTTCACTCGGAATACCAAGTCGTTTGTCTCTTCGAGTTTGATAGAAAGTGGCACATTAACCGCACCTGCATAGAGCACACCAAGTTCTCCAATCACCCACAGATTTCGACCTTCACTCAGATATGACACCTTTTCGCCTTTCTGCACACCAATAGCCATCAGCCCAGCAGCAATGCGTTTTGCCTGATGAAGCGTTTCTTCGTAAGTGGTTGCCTCCCACACGTTGGTATCCAAATTCTTTTCCCACAAGAAAGGATTTTGAGCATAACGAGAGACATATTTTTCTACAAAATCTATGATTGTCAATTTCTTTTTCATGATTTCACATTTTTTTAATTTTTGTGCAAAAATACAACCTTTCATCCGAACAATGAAAATCTATTACCACAAAAAGTTATTCAACATTTTTTTCTACTTTTGTTCTATAAATAAAAGGGTAAATGGAAAATAAATCATTCAAGGATAAAATTCTAAGCATTTGGCATTTTCTCACCATCGACATTTGGCGAATCACCGAGAACGAACTATCCAAATCCAAACGTCTTTCTATTCTCTTGCTCAAAAAACTAATTCTCTCGCTCAGAGAGTTTTTTGAAGATAACCTGATGGTAAAAGCCTCAGCTTTAACCTACAACACACTGCTTGCCATCGTCCCTATTTTGGCACTTATCATTGCCATCGGCAAAGGGTTTGGTGTGCAGAGCTCCATCGAAAAGTTTGTAGGCGACCTTTTTGCCACCAATCAAGAACTTTTGCCTTATATCATGAATTTTGTGGGCAACTACCTCGACCAAGCCCATGGCGGATTGTTCGTGGGTATCGGCATTGCGGTGTTGCTATGGTCGGTGATGAGCATGTTCCGACAAATCGAAAACAACTTCAACGACGTATGGAACGTACAAAAATCGCGCTCCATCATCCGTCAGTTCACTACCTACCTTTCGCTGATGATGCTCGTACCTGTACTCATTGTGTTGGCAACGAGCCTATCGAGCATGATCGACCCCTACATCGAATACATGACACAGAAAACCGAAAACGCATTTCTCTCCGTAGTGTACAAAATGCTCATCACGCTACTACCGTTTTTTGTCTATTGGTTGTTGTTTACGTTTGTTTTCATCATTATTCCAAACACCAAAGTAAAATTCATCCATGCTCTGTTTGCTGGCGTCGTAACAGGAACTCTATTTCAGATTTTTCAGTATCTGTACATCAATGGACAAATCAACCTTACGAAATACAACGCTGTTTATGGAAGTTTTGCTTTTTTGCCATTGTTGCTTTTTTGGTTACAGATTTCGTGGGTCATTGTGCTCTACGGAGCAAAATTGAGTTATGTGAGTCAAAATATTGCATTTCACAACTTTGAAAAAGAAACCAAAAACATCAGCAGACGATTTAAGGACTACGCCACAATCATTGTACTGAAAGAGATTATCGTACAGTTTGACAGCAACGCCTTACCCGTTTCCGACCAAGACATTGCCAACAAATACAACATACCAATCAAACTGACGCAAGATATTTTGGTACTGCTCACACAAACCGATATCATACGAGAAACCTACATTGAGCAAGCCAATACCAAAACCTACGTTCCTGCTTTGGATACGCATAAAATTACGTTGGCATTGCTCATCGAGCGAATTGAAAATCTTGGAGATGAAAACTTTAAGTTAAAAAACAACGAGACCTCCAATCACATTTGGGAAAAACTCATCGATGCAAAACGTCTCCAAACCAAGCACCTCAGTACAATCTTGATTAGGGATTTATAACTTCCCGAAAAATCAGTTTTTTCATAGAAAAAGAACTATTTTCGCAAGTAAATATAGAAAGAGAAAAAAATGTCGTTAGGAAAATATCTTTTTGCAGGGGGATTGGGGTTTGTTCTTGGAGGGCCCATCGGTGCAGTAGTTGGAGTTGTGTTGGCAACTCTATTGCCAAATACCGAACTCACGAGCACGACAACATCAACAAAACAAACCAACAAAGGCGACTTCCGAGTGGTGCTGCTCATTATGTTTGCAAGCATAATGAAAGCCGACGGTGAGGTGAAAAAATCGGAACTAAACGTTGTGAAACGCTTTCTAGTGCAAGCCTTTGGCGAACAACAAGCATTGGAAGCTTTGCGACTGCTGAAAGAAATTATAAAACAAAACTACAACGTTGCCGACATTGCACAACAAACAAGCCTATACTTCAACTATTCGCAACGTACCGAGCTTGTGCACTTGCTTTTTACTATTGCTGCAGCTGATGGGAACATCACCACAAACGAGTTAAACACCATTCAACTCATTGCTCAACGCCTCATCAACAGTCGCGACTTTGAGTCGATAAAAGCAATGTTTTTCAAAAACCCAAAAAATAGCGATTGGGCATACACGGTTTTGGGAATCGGCAGAGATGCAACCAACGAAGAGGTAAAAAAAGCTTATCGGAAAATGGCTATGAAATTTCATCCCGACAAGGTAAATAGCCTTGGCGAGGAGATAAAAAGACAAGCCGAAGAAAAATTCAAAGAGGTGCAAAAGGCCTACGAAGCAATCAAAAAAGAACGAAATATTGCTTAAAAATATCTTTTTTTGAGCTATCTAAATAGTTTATATTAATCTATGACTCCACAACAACGCATAAAAACGCTACGTGCTTTGATGCATAAGAGAAAAATCGCCGCCACCATAATTCCAGGCACCGACCCACACGCAAGCGAATATAGTCCAGAGTATTGGAAAGAACGCGAATGGATTAGCGGATTCAATGGTTCGGCAGGAACGGTGGTAGTAACCTCGACCGATGCCGGACTTTGGACAGACTCTCGCTACTTTTTGCAAGCCGAAGAGCAACTCTCGAGTAGCGGTATTCGCTTGTTCAAAGATGGAGTGATGGAAACACCAAGCATTACAGATTTTCTTTTAAAATCTTTGGAAAAGGGAGATTGCGTAGCGGTGAATGCCAAAATGTTTTCTATTTCGGCTATTGAAAAACTGAGTAGCGACTTGCAAACAAAAGACATTCTGCTCAACACCGAATACGATTTATTGAGCGAGATTTGGACTGGAAATCGTCCATTATTACCCTTAGAGTCTATTTTTTATCTAACAGAGGAGTTTTCGGGCGAAACCGCAAAAAGTAAAATTGCTCGTGTGCGAGAGCAACTGAAAGCAACTCACGCCGATGCTGCACTCTATTCGGGACTCGACGAAGTGGCTTGGCTCTACAACATCCGTGGCAACGATGTAGATTTCAACCCTGTAGCTATTGCTTATGCTTTTGTTGACAACCAGCGAGCCATTCTTTTCATCAACCAGAAGAAACTAACCGATAAGGTTGCTCGGCAACTTGCCGAAAACGGAATTACTCCTTATGATTATTCAAAAATCAACAGTTTTTTGGAACAACTGCCAGCGGAAACGGTGTTGGCAATGGACTATGAACGCATCAATTTTTCGCTCTACCGCAGCGCACGTTGCAAAAAAATGCCGATGCCGTCAGCAGTGGTCGAAGCCAAAAGCATAAAAAACGCCACCGAATTGCAAGGCATCCGCTCGGCAATGGTGCGCGATGGCGTGGCGATGGTGAATTTTCTCAAATGGTTGGAAGAATCCATCGAAAAAGAACATTTGACTGAACTTTCCATTTCCGAGAAACTGAAAGCATTTCGCTCCGAGCAAAAGTTTTTTGCAGGCGAAAGTTTCAATACAATAGCAGGATATGCTGCTCATGGATCCATTGTGCATTATGCAGCAACAACCGAGAGCAATGCTACGCTAAAAACTGAAAGTTTTTTACTCCTTGACTCGGGCGGACAGTACCTCAACGGCACAACCGACATCACTCGCACCATTGCTTTGGGAGCGCTTACCGAACAACAAAAAAACGATTTTACACTTGTGCTGAAAGGACACATCGCTTTGGCACAAATAAAATTTCCTTACGGCACTCGTGGCGGACAACTCGATGTGCTTGCAAGGCAATTTCTTTGGCACAACAACTTGAACTACGGACACGGAACGGGGCATGGTGTTGGGCATTTCCTTTGCGTGCACGAAGGACCACAAAGCATACGCACCGACCTCAATACCACGACCTTGAAAGTAGGAATGGTCATTTCCAACGAACCCGGACTCTACCGCACCAACCAATACGGCATACGCACCGAAAACCTGGTAACAGTGGTGAAAAGCGAAGAAAACGAATTTGGACGTTTCCTTACGTTCGAAACGCTGACGCTTTGCCCCATAAACCTAAAAGCGATAGAGACCTCTTTGCTTACAGAGAGCGAAAAAGCATGGTTAAATGCTTATCATAAAACTGTGTATGAACGTATCGCTCCGCATTTATCCGATGAAGAAAAAGCATGGCTTAAGAGAAAAACAAGGAAGATATAAATGCAAAAAATAGCACTCAAACATCCTTTTTTTTGCGATAAAAAAGGATGTTTTTCGTTACCGAATCTTTATTTCTGTTCTGTTAGTTTTTTTACACAAGAGAGAGAGAATATACAAAAAGAGGAGCGACACTAATTGTGTCGCCCACCAACTTGTCGGCAATCGCCCAGATAAGGTTGGACTTCTCTTGTATATTAACAGTCGTTCTCGACTGAAGTTCTTCTATAGACATAATCAACTAAATTTACACTCTACCACAAATATAAATTAATTCATCCGTGGGACAAAATTTCGGGTTAGAAATTCGCTGCGTTCACTCACTCTTTTGGGTTGTACTATCCTGAGCTGAAGCAACCTCCGACCGACCGGCCGTCTTATCATACCCACCCTTTTCAAATTGCAGTTTTTCTACCCGTTCAATCAACTC
>JAGCAG010000025.1 GCA_017652785.1 Paludibacteraceae bacterium
CACTTGTGCTTCTACACGATTTTTCAACTCTAGAATTTCAGGACAATTTTTGTTCATTTCAACTTATTTTTTTGCAAAAATGGGAACTTTATGTCAAAAAAGCAAAGTTCTTGTTGGTCCTTGTTCAAAATACAATACGATAAAGCATTATCTTTGCACAAGTTTTAGGTGTTTTTATGGAACAAGAAAGTTCTTCATCGGGTATTGTTCAAAACGAGTTTCTAACTGCGGAAGACACGCTTACCTCTTATTCGGAGTTAGCGTGTAGCGGTTTCAATCGTATTTTCAAAATCAAGCGTTCGGGCAAATGGTTTCTTTTAAAAGGGTTGAAACCGGAATTCCGAAACAATCCGACTTATCTCGAATTGCTGAAAAAAGAGTTTGCACTTACTTCTCAGTTAGACCACCCAAACATTGTAAAAGCCATAGCCAAAGAAAATGATGCTCGCATCGGTCCGGCTATTTTGATGGAGTACATCGACGGCGATACATTGGACGTTTTTTTGAAGAAAAATCCATCGAAAGCCATACGTCAAAAAGTAATTACAGAACTTCTTGATGCATTGCAATACATTCATTCCAAACAAACCATTCATCGTGACATCAAACCGAGCAATATACTTATTACTCACAATGGAAGTAATGTCAAGATTATTGACTTTGGGCTTTCGGACGCCGATGGTTATGCCATTTTGAAGCAAGCTGCTGGTACAAAAAAGTATGCGGCTCCAGAGCAACTCGTAGCACCGAAAGAGGTGGATTGCCGCACTGATATCTTTGCTTTCGGGAAAATGTTACAACTAATTTTCCCAAACAAATATACTGCCATTGCAAAGCGTTGTACACAAACTGATCGTGAAAAACGTTACGATAACATTGAGCAAATACAAAAAGCCATTGTTCGACGTGAGCGTTTCCCTTACATTGTTTTGGGCGTTTTTCTTGCTATTTTGGCATTGTTGCCATCTGCGGTATTGGTTTACGAAAAAAACTTTGTGGAACCCATTTTGGTTCATACAGCGGATACGATTGTTATAGAGCAAAAAGATACGGTTTGGGTAGAAAAAACTACTTCCGACTATGCGTCACAAGAGCAAATTCTAATCGATGAAACCACCAACTGGATACGAAAACAACTTCTTCCTGCTACTCAAGCTATTGAAAATGGTGAAATCAAATATTACGAAATTGCTCATGCACAAGTTTTCCCTTTTTTCAAAAGTGTGCAAAATTATTGCAACGAAGTGAGCAAAACTCTTGAAGAAAATTCTTTGTTTTACCATCAGTTCTATAATGCGGTTTCCATTGTGCAATCGGAAACTATGAATAAATATCTTCAATACGTAAATCGTTTGCCAATAGCACATGATGTGTATAGGCAAGGAAAAATTTCAGAAGAAGAGTATCAGCAACTTTTAGCTTTGCAGAAAAGTTTGGTGGAGCAGTAATAGGTGGAAGTTATTTTATGTAGTCGGTGAGTGCGTGAAACGGCACATCGAGACCGTTGGCTATCTTGCAGAGTGTTTTTATGGTGGGGTAAGTTCTTCCTGCTTCTATCCGATTCAGGTTCGAGGGTTCGAAGTTGCAACGAAAAGCCAGCTCTATTTGCGACAAGTTGGCTCGCATTCGCAACTCCTTTATACGAACGCCAATCCTAATGGCTATTTCTTTTTCACTTGACATATTGTTGATTATCAGAGATTTACCCCCCCTGTTGTGTATTTTTATATCAAAAATGATAATTTTTGTTTGTGTACGTAAAATTAGTTTATTACTATTGCAGATGAATTATCATATATGATAATCAAAAGAAGTATTAATCTTTTGATTATAAGTATTTTGCTGATAATCAAAGTAAAAAGGACCAACAAGGACTTTTTTTCTGGAGATTTTTTATATTTTCTTTGCAGAGGAAAATGAAATAAAACAATAGAAGTTATGGGATTAATTAAAGGTTTAAGTTTTTCAGTAAAACGTGCAGTAGGCATAAGTGGATTAAAAACAAAAGTTGCTCGCAAAACAGGCATTCCAACCACACGTCAAGGATTGGAAAGGAAAATTGGTGGAGCAATTGTTAAAGGGATATTTGGGAAGAAGAAATAATAACATCAAAAAAACATAATTATGGGGCTATTAAACAACATTAAAGACCACTTTAAGAATGCGGAATTCTCGGTGGCACCAAACAAAAAAGTAAAAACTATTTGTAAAGATTTCAAAGAAGCTTTTGGTTGTACCTTGGCTATTTACAAAGGCAAACAATTGGCTGATGGTGATTTAACACTCAATCAACTCAACCAAAAAACTAGTAAGGACATCAATACAAATGCTAATGGTGAAGTTAAAATTAAGGCATCGATGAAAGTAGGTGATGCCGAAAAACTTTTCAATGATATGTATGGATTGACAGTTCAGATTAAAGATCCTGCAGGAAAAGTTTGTGTTGACAATAAACTCACTATCGGCCAAGCTGCTCGTGGAGAATAATCAAAAAGAATAAAATTTATTAACTTAAAGAAACAAAATTATGGCAAGTAAAGTAAGAGTTTACGG
>JAGCAG010000026.1 GCA_017652785.1 Paludibacteraceae bacterium
CAGACGGTGAGCGGTGTAGATGCCAACCAAGTAGGCAAAACCATAGAGATTACTTACCACTTGGACCGCACGGCCGACATCTCGGTGGAGTATTCTACCGATGGCGGACGCACCTACAAACAGCTACACCGTGTGAGTGGCGATGTGGGGCGTGGCATTACGGCGGGCTGCCGCACCATTACTTGGGACGTGCTCTCCGAGGTAGAGAACCTTATAGCCGACGTATCTTTCCGTGTGAATGCTACGAGTGGAAAGATGCTTATTACCTTGCCTACAGGGCAAAGCTTCACGATGATCTACGTAGAGGGCGGTAGTTTTGTTATGGGTTGTACGTCAGAGCAGTCCGATTGTATAAGTGATGAGCGACCTGCTCATCGTGTAACGGTGAATAGCTATTATATAGGTGAGACGGAGGTTACTCAGGAATTGTGGAGTGCTGTTATGGGCAGAAACCCAAGTTATTACACAGGTTCTCAAAGACCAGTTGAGCAAGTTTCATGGAACGATTGCCAGAAGTTTATCAATAAGTTAAACCAACTCACAGGCAGGAAATTCCGTTTGCCAACCGAAGCCGAGTGGGAATACGCTGCACGTGGAGGTAAAAAATCTAAAGCGTACAAATATAGCGGAAGCAATACGCTAGATAATGTAGCGTGGTATACTAATAATAGTGGCAATCAAACTCATAATGTAAAAACAAAATTCCCAAACGAATTGGGCATCTACGACATGAGTGGAAATGTAAGGGAGTGGTGTCAGGATTGGTATGGCTCTGGCTATTATGCTAATAGCCCTCAGGCGAACCCTACAGGTCCTTCTTCAGGCTTTTACCGCGTGCTCCGTGGTGGCAGTTGGCTCTCCTTTGCTCAGAACTGCCGTGTGGCGAGGCGGAGCAGCAATACTCCGTCTCTTAGCAGCGGCAACGTCGGTTTTCGCCTTATATTAGTTCAATAAAAGTCATTTGCACACATCTTTGAGCAAGATGAGAAAATTAGTTATTACAGTTGTTATTGTCTGTTTTTCTTCGTCAGCATTGTTTTCTCAAAGTTTTGATGAGTAAATTTCACAAAAAAAGTAAAAGAAAAAGCAGTACCACAAAAAGAGGTACTGCTTTTTTAGTTAAGTGCAATTGGTTTTACTTCTGCATAAAACGGAAGTGCGAACCGTAGCGTTCAAATGCTTGGCGTTCGAGTTCTTCGCGGTGGTCGGGGTGTGCTACGCTAATGATAAGTTTTGCACGTTCTTGCAAGGTTTTGCCATACAAGTTTACCGCACCATATTCAGTCACAAACCAGTGCATGTGGTTACGAGTGGTTACCACTCCAGCACCCGAGTTGAGCACGTTAGCAATTTTGCTCACACCTTTGTTGGTTACCGAAGGCATTGCAATAATCGATTTTCCGCCTTTGGAGCGAGAAGCACCATACACAAAGTCGATTTGTCCGCCTACACCCGAGTAGAACTTCGTACCAAGCGAGTCGGCACAAACTTGTCCCGTAAGGTCAACTTGCAAAGCCGAGTTGATGGCGGTTACTTTGTCGTTTTGGCAAATGATGAAAGGGTCGTTGGTGTAACCCACGTCCATCATCTTCACCATAGGGTTATTGTCGATAAAGTCATACACTTTTTGCGACCCCATCAAGAAGGTAGAAACCATTTGCCCTTTGTCCAACTTTTTGTTTGCTCCGTTGATAACGCCTTTTTCTACCAACTGAAGAACACCGTCGGCAAACATTTCGGTGTGGATACCAAGGTTTTTGTGGTTGCCAAGTTGAGCCAACACAGCATTTGGAATTGCTCCAATACCCATTTGCAAACAAGCACCATCTTCGATGAGTTCTGCACAGTTTTTACCAATGGCTATTTCTATTTCGTTTGGTTCGCTAAAGTGTGCAGGTTCGAGCGGAGTGTCATCTTCTACAAAAATATCAATCATCGACATTGGAATCAGCGCATCGCCAAAAGCACGAGGCACGTTTTTGTTTACCACCGCAATAACGTAGTCGGCTGTTTCGATAGCTGCCAAAGTTGCATCAACCGACGTACCAAGCGAAACAAATCCGTGTTGGTCAGGTGGGCAAACCTGAATCATTGCCACATTACACTTGATGTAACCTTCGCGATAAAGACGTTGAGTTTCGCTCAAGAAAATAGGAATATAATCGGCATATCCTGCTTGAACGTTTTTACGAACGTTGCTACCCACAAAAAATGCATCGTGTTGGAACACGCCTTCGTAGCGAGGTTCGGTGTAAGGAGCTGGACCTTCTGTATGAAGGTGATGAATGTGAACATCTTTCAATTCGCCTGCATCGCCACGACGACACATTGCTTCGATTAAACATTGAGGAGCACTTGCTACGCTACTCAAATGCACATGATCGCCCGATTTTATCACCTTTACGGCCTCGTCGGGAGTTACTGTTTTGTAATTGATTAAAGCCATTTTTTTATAATTTTTTAGGTTGAATTAATTCTATCACTTCACAAATGCTAAGCAAAGTTTGCTCACCAGTTTGCATGTTTTTGAGCATTACTTTGTTTTCTCTCAATTCGTTTTCGCCTACAATGGCAACAAACGGAATTTTGTTGTTGTCGGCATAAATCATTTGTTTTTTTATCTTCGTCAGTTCAGGATAAACCTCCGTATTGATTCCCTCGCTACGCGTTGTGGCTGCCATTTTTACGCAAGCGTCTAATTCGTTTTTGCCAAAAGCAACAAAGAGGAGTTGTGTGCGTTCTACGGCGTTTTTCGGATACAAATCCAATTGGTTCAGCACATCGTAAATGCGGTCAGCACCAAAGGAGATGCCCACTCCCGAAACACCCGAAAGACCAAAAACGCCCGTTAAATTATCGTAGCGCCCTCCGCCACTGATGCTTCCGATAGCAACATCTAGAGCTTTTACCTCAAGAATTGCTCCTGTGTAATAGTTCAACCCACGTGCGAGCGTAAGGTCAAGCTCAACTTCGTAGGGTAATGCAAGTTCGCTAACGGCGTTGAGAATAGTTTCTGTTTCCTCTATACCTTTTTGTCCAACTTCCGAGGTAGAAAGTGTTTGTTTTAGTTGTGCAAGTTTTTCGGTATTAGTTCCTTTTAACAATAAAATTGGTTGCAACTTTTCTACTGCAACGCTGGAAATACCTTTTGCCAAAAGTTCAGCATTTACGTTTTCCAAACCGATTTTATCCAATTTGTCAATTGCCACCGTAATGTCAACAATGTGGTCGGGTTCGCCAATGTATTCGGCAATTCCGCTCAAAATTTTACGATTGTTGAGTTTAATCAAGACGTTTATTTGCAAACGGCGAAACACTTCGTTAATGATTTGAATCAATTCCACCTCGTTGAGCAACGAATTGCTGCCTACCACGTCGGCATCGCATTGAAAAAACTCACGATAACGTCCTTTTTGCGGACGATCGGCACGCCAAACAGGTTGAATCTGAAAACGCTTGAAAGGGAATGTGATTTT
This sequence comes from Paludibacteraceae bacterium, assembly GCA_017652785.1. GTDB lineage: Bacteria > Bacteroidota > Bacteroidia > Bacteroidales > Paludibacteraceae > RGIG9608. Next base: position 3,477 of record JAGCAG010000026.1, read on the forward strand.
ATCACGATTTTGCACAACAAAACGAGCAAAAGGCACCGTAAGATCGTAGCGCAATCCTTTTTCGGAAATTTTGTTGGTAAGCTTAATGCTATTCTTTTGCAAAAGTTCTTCGTCGGAAATTTTCCCGATAAAATCACCCGAATTAAGAATTTTGAACAAAAGTTTGTCACCCTCTTCGCCATATTTTCCCATCAAAGTAGATAGGTTTTCCATCGCTGGCGTTTCAATCTGCTGAAAACCATACAAACGAAAAACCGATCGAATAGTATCGAAAATATAGTTTCGGCGAACCATTTCGTTGGGGGTAAAGTCGCGTGTTCCTTTAGGTATCGAGGTCTGTTGTGCCATTTTTTTTTAAGTTTCTTAAAAAATTGAGTTCATAATTAAATTGGTAGAACCAGCATGTGTTTGAACATAGGTAGAAGCTTGTTCTCCTGCATTTTTGTCGTTCAGCAGAAATCGCACAGCATCATTGTACTCCTCCTGATTACGAACAGAAATTGCTCCACCACACGTCATCAAATCCTTTGCTTCATCCGCCTTTTGGTAATTAGGTCCAAAGATAATAGGAATTTTCCAAACAGCAGCTTCTAAAGTGTTATGAATTCCAACCCCAAAACCTCCACCAATGTAAGCAATCTTGCCATATTGATAAATAGACGAAAGCAATCCAAACCCGTCAATAATCAGGCAATGAGCTTGGCGAATGTTTTCTTCTGTTGCTTCCGAATATTTCAAATAAGGGCGTTTTATTTTGTTACATAATATTTCAAGACGACGATTTGACATTTCATGCGGAGCAACAATGAGTTTCAGTTTTGGATTTTGATTGAAATGGCGGAGAATAATTTTTTCGTCTCTCTCCCAAGTACTACCAGCAACCAAAACATCTGCATCTTCGGAAAAAGACTTTATCAGTGGAATTTGTTTTGCATTTTGTGCAATTTTTGTTACTCGATCGCAACGAGTATCTCCCGCAACCGTTACGTTATTAATGTTTATTTTCTGTAAAAGTTGTTTCGAAGATTCATTTTGTACAAAAATATGAGAAAACAAAGTCAAAACCTTGCGATGTGGTTGCCCATAAGGTTTGAAAAAAAGTTGGTTTTCTCGGAATATGCTAGAAACCAAATAAGTTGGGATACCTCTCTTATGAAGTTGCGAAAGCAGATTTTTCCAAAATTCATATTTTATGAAAATAGCTTTTTCTATTTGTATGGAGTTCACAAAACGTTTCGCATTACGAGAAGTGTCGATGGGGAGATAACAAACGATGTCAGCAAGAGGATACTTTTTGCGGACCTCATAGCCCGAAGAGGAAAAAAATGTAAGTAAAATCTTGCATTGAGAATTCTTCTCTTTTATAGCTTCAATGATAGGGCGACCTTGCTCAAACTCACCTAGCGAAGCGGCATGAATCCAAATGTAACTTGCATTTTTGTCAGCTGCGGCAAGTTGTTTCCAAATTTGTTTGCTTCCTTTTTGCCTACAATACATCTTGTCTTTGAACGGGGCAAGCAGTTTGATGACAAACCCCATCAAATACATTCCCAAATTGTAGATTACTTGGTACATTTAGTGTATAGATAGAAAAACAAACAAATTTTTACAGAAAAACAACAAAAGACACTCCCTTTTGAAAAACTTTAAGGAATGTCTTTTGTTTTTAATCAAGGAAAAAGCATTACTTTCTGATTCCTAATTCCTTAATAAGCGCACGATAACCTTCAAGGTCTTTTGCTTTCAGATAATCAAGCAATTTACGACGCTTACCTACCAACGCTTTCAACGCACGCGCTGTGCTATAATCTTTTTTGTTTGACTTCAAATGTTGAGTCAAATGAGAGATACGGTATGAAAATAATGCTATCTGAGACTCTGCTGACCCAGTATCAGTATTCGACTTTCCGTACTTCTCAAAGATTTCCGCTTTTTTTTCTGGTGTTAAATACATAAAAACTTAAAATTAAGAAAATAAAAAATTAATATTCCCTTTCAAAAAGGAGCGCAAAGATACGATATATTTTATTTCTTCACACATTTTCTGAAGAAAAAATAATCAAAAGGTTAAATCAACTGATATTTATTTCCGGGAAAACATATATTGCAACGTAGAGACCATTTTTACCTATCTATCTCAATTCCCTCCCAATTTTATCAAAAAGGAGCGTAAACTATGGCCAGAATTTTACAAACTTCGTTGCTTGAATTATAGACAAGGTGTTCCACTATGGAATCATAATAAATGGAATCTCCGGCATTAAGAGTATATTCTTCTTTACCATATTTAACACTGAGCGTTCCTTGTAACACATACAAGAATTCCTCCCCCTCGTGAGACGAAAGTTTCGAGAGTTCTTTATCGGGATATACTTCAATAAAGAATGGTTCCATATTTCTTCCTGTTTTTTGCTCAGCAAGCGGAAAGAAATCAAGATGACCATTTTCAATGTTTCCCGATTGTGAAAAACGAATACCTTCGCTACGATCCTCTTTTCGGCAAATAGAAGGACCTATTTCTGCCACGCCGTCCAAAAACGTACCTAAACGTGTGCCAAGTGCTCGTGCTATTTTGATAAGTGGAGCAAGTGAAGGAAAGTTTGTGTCACTCTCAATAAGTTCTATTTGAGCAATAGATATTCCTGATTTTTCCGACAACTCCTCAAGCGATACGCCACGCGACTCACGCAGCGATTTGATTTTGCTACCAACTCTTTTTTCTGTTTTCATCTTCTGTTCTACTTTTTAAGGATTATATTTCGATTGTTCTAAAATTTCACGATAATTTGTATTTTCAGCAAGCTGTAAAGGAGTAACTTGTGGATTATTTTTCATATAACTTTCCACAATTTGCCAACCCACAAAAACACCTATTCTTCCTGGCGAAGCATCGGAGAAAAACGACGTAAAAGGAGCATCATTTAAGTATTTCACAACCAAGCGACCTTCGGTAGAAAACAAATGTTTGTTCTCTATCATATAAAGCCAAAAATCAGATTCTCGCTCTTTGCACCACTTCATTTGCTCCAGAGAATACCCCATCAAAACTTCCTCTTTCTCTTCTGGAAGAAGAACCGAAAGTAGGTATAAAATCTTTCCTCGATAGAGCATCTCTTCAATCAACTGATTGTTTTGACGAACAAACGGAAAACGATTTGCCAACCAAATTGTTACAACATCCGACACAACTTTTTCGCGACGCATATTGTAGCGCAAATAGTCGTAAACAGTACCTTTGTACAAATAAAAATCGGCACCAAGATAGTTGTCAATGCTTATTGCAATGTTGTTCCCGAACAAAATTGCATCAGGATTTGCTCCTGCCGAAACATGAAAATAAATTTGTGGAACATTACTATCAGGAAAAAACACCTTTGCTCGTTTAAAAGCTTCGGCAAGTTGCTTTTCAATATCGCTCACATCGGCATATTGAGTCAAACATTCGTTGTAAAGCGACTGAATAGTCGTATCTGGGAAAAAATATTGCTCTAAAATCTCGGCAGTTTCCGCCTCTTGCCAATTATCCAATTGCAATGCTTGTTGAATATAAATGGGTAAAAATTCGGGATATTGTTCATTTAATTGTTCTAAAGACTTGCTCACATTTTTTTTGTTGATATCCCAAAAATCAACATCAAATCGATGAATTTTTATCTCGCCGATAACAACACCAGAAGTTTCTGCTCTACGTTTTTCTGTTTTGCAACCAAAAAACAGAAGCACAAAACTCATTAGTATAAATATTCCACTTTTACGCATCTTGTCCAACAACAAAACCAAAGTCGCAAAGTTACGAATATCTAACGGATTTGGAGAGAAAAGAATTTATTTTATGAGCATAAACAAAAAAATCTGCTCCTTCACAAAGGGAACAGATTTCTTATTCAAAAGGTATCTTCAATCAGAAAAACTCTTTTTATTCCGTCAAATCGATGGCATAATAAGCAACCTTTCCATTAGGATAAACTCCTGCTATAAAAAGTACTTTTTCTCCTCGTTCACCACTATTTTTGGCGGTATTGTAGATGTTTTCCAACTCATCCTTCGAACGAATAGGTTGATTATTTATTTTCAAAATAACAAACGAAGAGAGAATACCAGCTTCTTGAAGTTTTCCCTTTTTCAACGACTTAATTTGCAAACCATAGGAAAGACCGAGTGATTTTTTCACCTTGTCTGGCACAGATACAAACTCAGCACCAAGTTCGCTTATATCCAAAACGTTCGAAACAACGTCGGTTGTTCCTTGGCGGTTTTTCAGTGTAACTTCAAAAGTTTGTGTCTTATCGTCTCGAAGAACCATCATCGTTACTTTGTCGCCCGGACGATAACGCCCAATTTGCTCTTGCAACTCCGATGAAGATTTTACTTGAACCTTATTTACTTGCACAATTACATCTCCTTCCTTGATTCCTGCTACTGCCGCAGCACTCATATCAACAACTCCTGCAACGTATGCTCCGTCAAGTGTTTTGAGTTTATTTTCTTCCGCAAGCTCAGCCGAAATATCCCTAATTTGTACACCAAGAACTGCACGTTGTACTGTTCCATATTGCTTCAAGTCGGCAACTACCTTTTGCACAATGCTGGTTGGTACTGCAAACGCATAACCTGCATACGAACCCGTTTGTGAAGCAATCGCCGTATTGATACCCACAAGTTCACCTCGAGTATTTACTAGTGCTCCTCCACTATTTCCAGGGTTTACCGCAGCATCGGTTTGAATGAACGATTCTATCTTCATCTCGGCATTAATAATGTTAATGTTTCGAGCTTTGGCACTCACAATTCCTGCCGTTACGGTAGAAGTTAGGTTAAACGGATTTCCTACAGCCAAAACCCATTCTCCCACCTTCAACTCATCGGAGTTTCCAAAAAGAATAACAGGTAGTTGAGTTGCTTCTATCTTCAAAAGAGCAATGTCAGTATTAGGATCAGCGCCTACAAGAGTAGCCTTAAAAGTACGCTTATCATTGAGAACAACTTCTATTTCGCTCGAATTTTCAATGACATGGTTGTTGGTTACAATATATCCATCTTGCGAAATAATCACTCCAGACCCCGAAGCCATTTGTTGCGGAACATTAGGTTCTTGAAAATGCGGACGACCAAAGAACCATTCAAAAAATGGGTCTGATGAAAAACTTTGTTTCTGAGCCTTAACTTTTGTCTTGACGTGAACTACTGCGTTAACTGACAATTCGGCAGCCACAGTAAAATCAGTTTCTCCCGCTTGTGTCACCGAAGCAAATCTAGCATACAAAGAAGAAACCTCATTGTTGTTTGTTTTATCCGTTTCTGACGTTGCCGGACGAAGAACATATCGTTGAGTAAACAACGTTGTTCCAACACTTATAACAGTTACAACTACTATTAAAAGAACACTCCTAAGAACTTTTGATTTCATAATAATTTATTTTTTACACATGATTATATTTTTTTACGATCGAAGACTGTCCAAATATTATGCCGAAAGAAATAGAAATATTTTTTCTAAAACATTTTTTAACAAATTTACTGTGATTTCAACAAAAATTAAAATACGAGAGATTGATTGCAAAGTTTCTTGCCAACGGTTTGAATCCTTTACAATTTTATATCTTTGCATATAACAAACATAATGTTTTCTAAAAAACCTAAGAAGAATGAAATTGGAAGGGCATCACATCGAAAACAACGAAGAATATTTGGGTTTACACGTAAACAATGGGGTTGCTCAACCGCCATCGGTAAATCCATATCTCAAAAAAAGGCAACATCGTACCTTGTCAGTTGATGATTATGTAAAAGGCATTCTAAAAGGTGATATTTCTATTCTTGGACAAGCAGTTACATTGGTGGAAAGCACAAGACCAGAAGATCACGACAAAGCTCAAGAGGTCATTGAAAAATGTTTACCACATGCCACTAATTCCATTCGCATTGGCATTACAGGAGTGCCAGGAGCAGGAAAAAGTACTTTTATTGATGCTCTCGGGATGCATCTTGTTGAAAATGGTCATAAACTAGCTGTGCTTGCCATTGACCCAAGTAGCGAACGCACCAAAGGAAGTATTTTGGGCGACAAAACAAGAATGGAAGGGCTCTCTGTTGCCGAAAACGCCTTTATCCGTCCTTCTCCATCGGCAGGGTCGCTTGGCGGTGTGGCACGTAAAACTCGCGAAACCATTGTTCTCTGCGAAGCGGCTGGTTTCGACACCATTTTTGTTGAAACGGTTGGTGTTGGACAATCAGAAACCGCTGTTCACTCGATGGTCGATTTCTTTCTGCTGATTCAGCTTGCTGGAACAGGCGATGAACTGCAAGGTATCAAACGAGGAATTATGGAAATGGCCGACGGAATTGCTATCAACAAAGCCGACGGAAATAACATAGAAAAAGCAAATGTAGCTAAAGTTCAGTTTCAGAACGCATTGCACCTGTTTCCTATGCCCGAATCTCAATTTTCACCCAAAGTACTCACTTGTTCGGCATACGAAAAGAAAGGAATCGCAGAAGTGTGGCAAATGGTAGAAGAGTATATTGCTTTTACTAAGAATAATGAATATTTTGATTACAAACGTCAGCGTCAATCTAAATATTGGATGTACGAAAGCATCAATGAACAACTCCGAAACCACTTTTATCAGAACGAAAAGATAGAACAATTGCTCAAAAATTACGAAACGTTGTTGCTGAACGACAAAATAAGTTCTTTTATGGCAGCAAAAAAATTATTGGATATTTATTTTGAGAAGGAATAAAAAAGAAGAAGTAGAACGAAATTCTACTTCTTTTTTCTTTATATGAGAAACTCCTATTACAATCCCGACAACAAAGCTTTTACTTTTTCTGAAATGAGTCGACCTTCAGTTTTTCCTGCTAATTGTTTTGTGGCAACTCCCATTACTTTTCCCATCTCTTGCATAGAAGTTGCTCCCACTTGAGCAATGATTTCTCTCACTGCTTTGTCAAGTTCTTCGTCGGTCATTTGCGCTGGCAAGTAGCGTTCGTACACTGCCACCTGAGCCAGATACTCTTGTGCCAAGTCGTCGCGATTTTGTTCTTTGAAAATTGTTGCTGCGTCTTTTCCTTGTTTTGCCATTTTTTGCAAAATTTTTACAGCTACCTCGTCAGTCAAATCACCATTCCCTCCCTTTGCAGTTTTTGCTTCAAGAAATTCTTTTTTTACACCACGCAATGCTTCTAACGCCACTTTATCTTTCGCCAACATTGCTTTTTTTATGTCATCGCTTATTTGTTCAAATAGTGCCATAATGTTTTTATGTTTTTTTATAAAAAAGTTGAAATTTGTTTCTTACAATAAATTACTTGCTATTTCGGAAAGTTCGCTTCGTTCTCCTTTTACCAAATTAATATGAGCAAAAATATCTTGTCCTCGCATTTTATCAATCATATAGGCCAAACCATTGGACTGCATATCCAAGTACGGCGAGTCAATTTGATGAACGTCACCAGCAAATACCATTTTTGTGCCCTCTCCAGCACGAGTAATAATGGTTTTTATTTCGTGAGGAGTGAGATTTTGAGCTTCGTCAATAATGAAATAGGTATTGCTCAAACTTCGTCCACGAATAAATGCTAATGCTTCGATAATCAAATTCCCTTCTCGCTGAAGTTGATCAATTATTCTCACCTCGCTTCCTTGATAAGAAAGGTTGTGTTTTATCACGTTTAAGTTATCAAAAAGAGGTTGCATGTAGGGAGCAACTTTTTCTTGTGCATCACCTGGGAGTGCTCCAATATCTTTATTTGCCAAAGCAACAATAGGACGTGCGAGCAAAATTTGTTGGTACTCCTCGTGTCGTTGTAGAGCTGCAGCTAGAGCCAAAAGAGTTTTCCCTGTTCCTGCTCTACCTGTTATGGCAACAAGTTTAATGTTGTCGTCCAACAAAAGATTTAACGCAAAAGTTTGTTCTGCATTTCGAGGCTCAATACCAAATGCGCGTGTTTTTTCCACACGTTTTACGCATCTATCTGCTGCATCGTATTTGGCCAAAACGCTTGCACGATTACTCTTAAGAATAAAACAATCGTTGGGATTAACATCTGATCGAAACGAAAATTCATCAATATCAATACCTTTTGGAGATGCATACAAAGCATCTATTTTTTCAGGTTCAACGTCAGAAAATTCGGTACTTTCTTTTTCAAAAACATCAAAATTATCCACTTTATCTGTGATATAATCTTCTGCCGTCAAACCCAATGAGCAAGCTTTTATCCGAAGATTTACATCTTTAGAAACCAAAATTGTTTTTGTTTCGGGATCTTTTTTCGACAAACTGAGAGCACTACCCAAAATCAAATGATCTGGTTTCTTGCTCAAAAGAGCTTCTTCCATCTCTTTTGGAAAAACGCTTTTTGCCAAAACAAACAAACGCCCTCTGTTTTCGCCTAAACTTACACCTTCGGTAAAAAGTTTATCGGTAACAATATCGTCCAACTCACGCACAAATTGGCGAGCATTGAAGTTGATTTGCTCGTTACCTTTTTTGAACTTGTCCAACTCCTCGAGCACTACGATAGGAATATAGATGTCGTTTTCCTGAAAGTGGTCCAAACATTTGTAATCGTGGAGAATTACATTTGTGTCAAGTACAAAATTTTTCTTCGTTCCCATATTTCTTATGTTTTTTAGTTATAAAACCTTGTAAAGGTAAGCAAAAAGAAAACGTATTTGTTTCTCTTGTCCTACATTTTTGCAACAAATTCGTATTTTTGCATAAAGAGCAACTAACAAATTAAATGCCTAAACGTTTTTTTTTCTTCTCAAAAAGTCAAAGAATTGCAACATTTGGAAGAATTCTCCGACGATGATTTGAAACGATTAGAACCTTATTTATCTTTTGAATATAACACCGATAAAAAATGAAAATCTTAAATAAGAACAACAAAATAGGAATACTTTCTCCATCGGGGAGAGTGTGTCGCGAAGACGTTTCGTTTGCTTTGGAAACGCTTCAGTCTTGGGGTTTTGAGCCGATATTTGGAAAAAACTGCTTCCACTCCTATGGCTGCTTTTCCGATACGCCAGAAAACCGAAAATCCGACCTACAAGCAATGCTTGATAGTAGCGAAATCAGAACCATTTTTTGCACTCGAGGTGGTTATGGTTTAGCACAAATTATCAACGATTTGAATTTTGATCTATTTAAGAAAAATCCAAAAACAATTATCGGATATAGCGATATTACTGTGCTACATAGTGCCGTGTCGCAGTTGGGAATTCCGTCGGTTCACGCTCCAATGTTGAGGAATTTTTCCTCTACTCCAACAGATATTTTGAACAATATTCATCAAATTCTTATTGGAGAATTTTCTTCTTATAGTATTGCTTCGCACGAGCTAAACCGCCAAGGAGAAGCGAAGGGCAAAATTGTTGGAGGAAACCTGTCCGTACTTTTTGGCCTTAGAGGAACTCGCTTCGACTTAAACTTTAAAAACAAAATCCTTTTTATCGAAGACATTGGCGAAAAAGCACACCAAATCGACCGAATGTTGTGGAATCTAAAAATCGGTGGAGTGTTTGAGCAAATTTCGGGACTCATTGTTGGACAGTTTACCAATTGTGCGGAAGACGAATCGCTAATGCAAACCATTCAGCAATCCGTAGCAAATGTTGTTAAGGAATACAATTTCCCTGTCTGCTTCAATTTTCCTGCAGGGCATACAGATGTAAATTATCCCATTGTTTTTGGCGTTCCTTCCGAATTAAAAGTAGAACAAGATAAAGCAGAATGTAGATTTATGGCATAAAACCATACACTAAATTTAGTACCTTTGCACTTCTCGAAAAAGAAATCTATTTATTATGCGTATAGACATTATCACTCTTTTACCCGAATTGTTGGATAGCTTTTTGAACCATTCCATTGTAAAAAGGGCAAAAAGCAAAGGTTTGGTTGAAATTGAAGTGCATAATCTGCGCGATTTTTCTTCCGACGAGCGACATCGTCGGGTTGATGATTATCCCTTTGGAGGAGGTGCTGGAATGGTAATGCAAATAGAACCTATTTTCAAAGCCATAAAAAAACTTACCTCCGAGCGTCAATACGATGAAATTATTTACACTTCGCCCGATGGCGAAATGTTCGACCAACCTATGGCCAATAGTCTTTCGATGAAAGAAAACATTATTATTCTTTGTGGTCATTACAAGGGGGTGGATCAGCGAGTTCGCGATTTCTTAATAACAAGAGAAATCTCTATCGGAAGTTTTGTACTGACGGGGGGCGAACTTCCTGCTGCGGTGATGACCGATGCTATTGTTCGGCTGATACCAGGAGCCATTGGCGACGAGCAATCGGCGCTGTCCGATTCTTTTCAAGATAATTTGTTGGCTCCTCCGCAATACACACGTCCTGCCGAGTTCAACGGATGGAGAGTGCCAGATGTTTTACTCTCTGGACACGAGGCAAACATCGAAAATTGGCGTTTGCAACAGTCTATCGAGCGTACGCAAAGGCTCAGACCCGATTTGTTAGAAAAAGAATAAAAAAATTAAAACTTACATACAATGAAAAAAATTAGAGTTGGAATTGTTGGTGGTGCTGGCTATACGGCTGGCGAGTTGTTGCGCATTTTGGTGCATCACCCCGATGTAGAAATTGTGTTTGTAAACAGTAGTAGTAACGCAGGAAATAAGCTTTACGACGTTCACGAAGGGTTGTTTGGCGAAACAGATATGTGCTTCACCTCCGAACTACTTTTTGAAGCAATAGACGTATTGTTTCTTTGCTCGGCACATGGCGACAGCGCAAAATTTCTCGAAGCAAACGTTGTACCCAACAACGTAAAAATCATTGATTTGGCACAAGACTTCCGCGACGAAAGCAACGGTTTTGTCTATGGTTTGCCCGAAATGCAGCGCGAAAGAATCGCATCGTGCCAACGATTGGCCAATCCAGGTTGTTTTGCTACTGCTATTCAGTTGGCTTTGCTTCCACTGGCCGATAAAGGACTGCTCAAAAGCGACGTTCACGTCAATGCCATTACGGGTTCTACGGGAGCTGGCGTAAAACCATCGGCTACTTCGCACTTCAGCTGGCGAAACAACAATATTTCCATTTACAAGGTGTTTGAACACCAACATTTGTTGGAAATCAATCGCTCGCTGAAAAAACTACAACCCGATTTTTCTGCCGACATCAATTTTATCCCCGTACGAGGCGATTTTGCTCGTGGCATTTTTGTAACGGCTTACACCACGTGCGACCTCTCCGAAAACGAAGCTGTTCAGCTCTACAAAGACCATTACAGTACAGCTGCATTTACTTTTGTAACGGACAAAAATCCTGATTTGAAGCAAGTAGTAAACACCAATAAAGCGATAGTTTACCTAAAAAAACACAATGATAAGCTTTTGGTGGTATCGATGATAGACAATTTGCTGAAAGGTGCCTCGGGACAAGCTGTACAAAACATGAACCTAATGTTTGG
>JAGCAG010000027.1 GCA_017652785.1 Paludibacteraceae bacterium
CAAAACTTTTACAGTTTCAATGCGTGTGTCAAGACGTGCACAAGTGCCTTTCCCTCTTACTTCTGGTTGAGTAGTACAAGCTCCTTTATCAATACCAGCAGGAGAAGCATAGGCGTTAGATATTCCCCAACAAGTGTTACTGAAATCGTAAACTGCAGTTTTCCTAATTGTGTCGGTAGGTGCAAGTGCATAGAGAGTTTTTGTTTTACCACCTAATAGTTTTGATTCTTTTATATAACGAACCAACCATTGTTCCATATCGCCAAATTTAATTGGCTCAATTTTCTCTTGTGAAACAACAAGTGTTGGTAAAAATAAGAGTGCTAAAAGTCGTAATGTTTTCATTGTAATATTAATTTTTCTCCCAACCATTAAAAATATCGGCTCCGTAAATGTTGTTTTCGTCTTCATCGTGGAGCGGACTCCAAAGTTGTGCAAAAAACGGATTACGTTTTGCTTCTTTATCCCATTGCCAAGGACGTTGATTTTCTTCGCCTTCGTAAGGGAAAGGAAAACAATCGGGACACCAATGTCCGCCAAGTAAAATCAATCGTGGACTAGCTTTGAAAGTGTGTCCTTCGGCGCACTGCCATTCGAGTTGCGATGACCAATCACCTTTTTTCATTGTTTTGCTCAAGCATTTTCCTCCACGAAATTCAGCAGCACGTTGCATATCTTCAATAGTGAATTCTTCTAGTGGTTTTTGTTCGTCATAACCATGATTTAATAAAACAATTTCTTCTGAATTATGACTTAAATCTATATGTTTCCAGTTGGGAATAGCATTGTATTTTTCTAAACTTCCGTAATAAGCGTTTATGCGTTGAGTTTTATTGTTTTTTATCCACCATTGAGTACCATGTTCCTTGCTATAAGCCATTGCTCGCATTGCCAATTTCACAATGTGTGGAACTAGTTTGGCTGCTTTTGTTATGCGGGCTATTTTCATCCCAAAAGGAATTTCGGAACTTTTGCTCATTTGGTTGAAATACGTTTTGATAGGAATGTTGGAACGAAAGTGCAAATAGTCTTCCAATACGTCACTATCAGCATACCACATTCCATGAAAATTGCGTGTAGTGAACCATTTTGCATTAAAGATTTTTTCAGGACGTGGGCATCCAATAGCATCAAGTAAAAGGACTTCGAATTCGTAGTTTGAAATACGGTATTCGGCACCGCTACCAATGTTGTAGTAGCGATTCCAAAACTCTTCAGGAACTTCGTCGCGACAAACACGTTCAAGTAGACGCCCACTATCTTCTACTGTTGCCCACTCGAGTACACCGCGAATTGGAACGTGGAACATAATAGGGTCATAATTTTTCAAAATAGCAGGGTAGAGTATGCCCGATTGACGTAGTGAAACCCACGTTTTAATGCCCGAATCAGTGATAATGCGTTCCGCCATGGCTTTTGTAATTCCATAATGGTCGTAAGCCGACACGCAAATAGGGTCGCCAGTTCTTCCCCAATGGAGCGGTTCACGACGATCGCCCATTTGAGCCACCGAACCAATATAAACAACTTTGGGTTGTTTTTCTCCTTGTGCTAAAACTGCATTTTTAATGTTTTCGGCAGCTCCAAGGTTGGTTTTTCTTGTCAAAGTGGGTTGATAGTCAGCAGAAGGAGAAACCATACCTCCAACGTGAAGCACAATATCGCTTCCTTCAACACCTTTAAGCACATCTTCATAACGGCTTAAATCGCCCCAAATAATTTCTATTTTGTCTTGTAATGGAGCTAATTTATTTTTGTTTTTTTTACTTGGGCGAGCAAGAATTCTCACCGAATAATTTTCTGGATATTTAATTAGTTCTTGCAATCCAGCCCAACCCATAGTGCCAGTTGCTCCTGTTAAGAATATAGATTTTTTCATGGTTACAAAAGATATTTTATGCTTTCGCCCAAAATTTTTATTCCTTTTTGTATTTCTTCAATGGTGTTGTTTGAAAAAGATATTCGAATATATCCATTTTCGTTTCCGAGAGGATCAAAAGTTGAACCAATAACAAAGACAACGCCTTTTTCAATAGCTATTTTTAGCAACTCTTTTTCGTTAACTCCTTTAGGCAGTTTTATCCAAATGTAAAAACCTCCTTTCGGTTCAACAAAAGAGACTTCTGCGGGCATGTGTTTCTTGAGTTCTTCAACCATACAATCGCGTCGTTGGCGATAGATATTTCGCAAGTTGGCGATGTATTTTTCCATTCGTCCAGAAGTTAAGAATTCTTCTGCTAAAGTTTGCGAAAGAGTTGAAGAACAAGCATCTATAGCTTGTTTGCATTTTTCAGCTTTTTCGTAAACTTCGGGAGGAACAAGCATCCAACCAAGACGCAATCCAGGACCAAAGATTTTGGAGAAAGACCCTGTATAAAGTATTTGTTCTTCGTTTTTAGCGATGGTTTTTAATGGCGATAACATTGATTTTGTTTCCTCATCATAAAAAAGTTCGCCATAGGCATCATCTTCAAAAATTGGAACATTATATTCTTGCATCAATTGCAAGAGTTCTGTTCGGCGTTGCTGGCTATAAATAATGCCTGCAGGATTGTGAAAATTAGGCATTATGTATAGAAATTTTGGATTGAGTTTGAGTTTTTCTCTCAAATCATCAATACAAATACCATTTTTGTCAATATTGACTCCTACAATATTGGCTTCGAATGATTTAAATGCAGATAAAGCCCCAACAAACGAAGGATTTTCAACCAAAATAGTATCTCCTGGGTTGATAAAAATTTTACCTAAAATATGCAATGCTTGCAATGAACCTGTAGTCAGAATGATTCTATTTTTATCAACAGGAAATCCTTTTTGTTGTAACCAATTTTTTAATGCAATAATGAGTGTATTCATCCCGGATGTTTCACCATATTGCATTGCGATTTCTAATCTTTTTGTTGGCAATTGTGCTACGATTTCTCTTAAATCGTCGATAGGAAAAAGATCGTTTCCAGGCATCCCACCAGCAAAGGAAATAATGTCAGGACGAACAGCCAAACTCATCAAATCGCGAATGGCAGACGAACGCATTTTTTTTGCAGAATCGGCAAAATTGAATTCCATTTCTTAATTATTTATGTCGTTTTCACAAAGTAACCGTTGACTTTGTTGTTCCAATACAAGAACCGTTTTTTCTAAATCAGAAGTGCGAATAACTGCAGTTGCTTTGTTTTTGAAAGGGAAAGCATACATGTATTCGATTTGAATATCCGCTTTATTCAAAATATTAAGAATTTGGTGTAAAGATCCATATTCCATTGACATTTCTAATGCCACAACGTCGGTCAAAATAGTTGTAAAATTAGCTCCTTTGAGCACGTTGTATGCCTTTTGAGCATCGTTTACAATCATTCTTAGAATGCCAAATTCCGATGAATCGGCAACACTAAATGCCGAAATATCAACACCATTTTCATTTAGAATTTTGGTAACTTGAGTCAAGCGACCTTTTGTGTTTTCCAAAAAAACACTGATTTGTTTAATGGTTTTCATTTGTAGAATTATTTTTGTCGTTTGTCTATTACTCGTTTTGATTTTCCTTCGGAACGTTCAATTGTTTTTGGTTCTACCAATTTTACAATCACACTAATTCCTAATGTTTTTTCAATCTGAGACTTTATTTTTTTACTTAACATTTCCATCTGACGAATTTCATCAGAGAAGAATTGTTCGTCAACTTCCACATGCACTTCGAGTGTGTCAAGATTGTTTTTATTGTCAACAATTAATTGATAGTGAGGAGAAACTTCGCGCATTTCGCAAAGTACTGATTCTACTTGTGTGGGGAAAACATTTACTCCTCTAATAATGAGCATATCATCTGTTCTTCCTTTGCATTTGAACATACGAGCAGTTGTTCGTCCGCATTCGCACTTTTCGATGGTAATGCTTGTTAAATCGCGTGTACGATAACGCAAAAGAGGCAGACCTTCTTTGGTTATTGTAGTGAAAACTAATTCTCCAACTTCGCCCCAAGGTAATGGTTGTAGTGTTACAGGATCAATGATTTCAGCAATGAAGTGGTCTTCGGCAATATGCATTCCGCATTGATGTTCGCATTCGCAAGAAACTCCTGGACCCATTATTTCGCTCAATCCGTAAATATCAAATGCTTTGATGTTGAGCTTTTGTTGGATTTGACTTCTCATTTCCTCGGTCCAAGGTTCTGCACCGAAAATTCCACGTTGAAGTTTGAGGCTGTCAAGCGCATTTTTTTCTTTCAAAGCTTCGGCTAAATATAAAGCATAAGAAGGAGTACAAGCAAGGGTAGTGCTTTTCAAATCTTGCATCATTTGCACTTGTCGGTGAGTGTTCCCTCCAGAAATAGGAATCACTGATGCACCAATTTTTTCTACTCCATAGTGGAGTCCGAATCCTCCAGTGAAAAGTCCATATCCATAACCTACTTGCACAATGTCTTTTTTGCTGACACCAACAGATGTAAGAGCTCGCGCAACACATTCCGACCACATGTCCAAATCTTTGCGAGTATAACCTACCACGGTTTGTTTTCCTGTGGTTCCACTAGAAGCGTGTATACGAACGATTTCTGATTGCGGAACGGCAAAAAGTCCAAACGGATAATTGTCGCGCAAATCTTGTTTGTAGGTAAATGGTAGTTTAGGAAGATCTTCTATCCCTTTAATGTCGGTAGGTGAGATACCTGCTTCTTGAAATTTTTTGCGATAAAAAGGTACGTTGCTATATAGTCTTTCTACCATTTTACGCAATCTCTCACTTTGTAAATTAGCTCGCTCATCGCGGCTCATACATTCGATGTATTCGTTCCAAATCATTTTTATATTGTTTTTGCAAAAAGTCAGACAAAGGTACGAATTTGTTGAATAATGTGGTTGTCTTTTATAGTGAAAAAAAGTCATAAAAGAAAAAGCAATACATTTTTTTTGATGTATCGCTTTTTTAATTTTGTTGCGGGAGAAGGACTTGAACCTCCGACCTCTAGGTTATGAGCCTAGCAAGCTACCAACTGCTCTATCCCGCGATGTATTTCTCCTGCAAAGATACGACATTTTTATTGTTTTGCAAGATATTTTAGAAAAAAATTATCTTTTTCTAAAAAGTTGGTTATAAGCTTTTTGATAACGTTGGGCATTCCGATTGTGTTCGGAAAGGGTAGAAGCAAAGTTGTGTTCTCCGTTCATTGTCTCTTTGGCGCACATATATAAGTAATTGCTTTTTGTGTAATTCAGCACGGCATCAATTCCTTCTGGAGATGCTACTCGAATTGGCCCTGGAGGTAAACCTTTGTATCGATAAGTATTGTATGGAGAATCGAATTGGGTGTGTTCATAAAGTATTCGTGTGAGAGAAAAATCACCAACGGCAAAACGTGCGGTAGGGCAGGCTTGTAGTGGCATTCCTCGCTTAAGACGATTTAGGTAAAGACCTGCAATGATGGACTTGTCTTTTTTGAGGTTTGTTTCTTCGTCGATAATAGAAGCGAGAGTTGCAATTTGTACGGGTTTAAGGTTTGTTTTTTCGGCTTTTTCTAAGCGTTGTTTGTTCCAAAATTTTTGATATTCTCTGTACATTCTTGCCAACAAGTCTGTTGCAGATATGTCCCAATAAATTTCGTAAGTATTGGGAATGAAAAATGCGATGACTTCTTCTTTTGATACGTTGTATTTTAAAAGAATCTCTTTGTTGTCCAGCGTGTTGTGCATTGTTGCTGAATCAATCATCAACTGTTCATTAATGCGTTTGCAGAGTTGGTCTTTTGTGCGAATGTTGTTGAATGTAAATTTTATTGGTGTTTGAATTTTTCGTGAAAGATTAAAGATTAAATCTTTGTTTGACATTCCATCAATAACTTCGTAACGTCCTGTTTTGATGTGTTTTGGATAACTGTGCATTTTTGCCCAACGCTTGAACGAATGAACGTTTTTTATTGCATTTTGAGTTGTTAGTTGAGATACAACGTCGTTGAAAGTAGTCTCTTTGGTGATGTAAATGAAAACTCTTTCTCCATTTTTTACCTTGAAATTAGGCAAGAAATAGGTGTAACATTGATAGGCAAAAAATGCTATTAAAAGAAAAACAATGATTGAGAAAGAAATAATAATTTTTTGCTTTAAATGAGTTTTGTTTTTTTTTGTATTATGTTTTGCCTGTTTTTTTTTCATAACTTTTCTTCGTTTCAAACTGCAAAAATAAAATTAATTTCTTCCTTTTTGTTTGAGTTTTTGAAAAAACTTGCTTACTTTTGCAACGCTTTTCTTGAAAAGCGGTTAGGAAGTGTGGGTGAGTGGCTGAAACCACCAGTTTGCTAAACTGACGTACGGGTTTCCGTACCGGGGGTTCGAATCCCCCCGCTTCCGCAACACCGATAAACACTGCGTTTTTCGCAAAAATGCAGAA
>JAGCAG010000028.1 GCA_017652785.1 Paludibacteraceae bacterium
GTGATGATTCATCAACCACTTGGTGGAGTGAATGGTCAGGCCTCAGATATCGAAATTACTGCACGTGAGATTTTGAAATTAAAAAAAGAACTTTATCAAATAATTGCCGACCATTCTGGAAATACTTACGAACGAATAGAAAAAGATTCGGATCGCGATTATTGGATGACTTCGCAAGAGGCTTTGGAGTACGGAATGATTGACAATTTGTTGGTTAGAGAAAAGTAAACAATGGCAAAAAAGAGAGAAAATAACGGAGCAAGTTGCTGTCTTTGTGGACGAACAGAGCCCCAAGTGATTTTGCTTACAGGGTTGCACGGATATGTTTGCACGGAGTGTGTGGAAACTGCTCACGAAATGATTAAAACCGCAATGATGGGCAATTCTGCTTCTAGCGGATTTGATTTAGATAAAGAAAAATTGCCAAAGCCTGTAGAAATAAAATCATTTTTGGATCAATATGTAATTGGTCAGGACGAGGCCAAAAAATATCTTTCGGTTTCGGTTTACAATCATTATAAACGAATTTTGCAAGGTAAAGTTGACGATAATGATGTGGAGATTGAAAAGTCGAACATTATTTTGGTAGGTTCAACAGGAACGGGAAAAACGTTGTTGGCAAAAACTATTGCAAAGTTCTTAAATGTGCCTTTTACCATTGTTGATGCAACGGTTCTGACTGAAGCTGGTTATGTAGGCGAGGATATTGAGAGTATTTTGACTCGTTTGCTCCAAGTGGCCGACTACGACGTAAAAAAAGCGGAGCGAGGCATTGTTTTTATTGATGAAATTGATAAAATTGCTCGCAAGGGAGATAATCCTTCAATTACTCGCGACGTTTCGGGAGAAGGCGTACAACAAGGGTTGTTGAAATTGCTCGAGGGTTCGGTAGTGAACGTTCCGCCACAAGGAGGGCGTAAACACCCAGATCAAAAAATGATTGCTGTTGATACAAAAAATATACTTTTTATTTGCGGTGGTGCGTTTGATGGTATTGAGCGGAAAATTGCTCAACGACTAAACACAAAAGTAGTTGGTTATGGGGCTTCGCAAAAAAGTGCTCATGTGGACAAGGAAAGAATTATTCAGTACATTTCGCCACAAGATTTGAAAAGTTTTGGATTGATTCCTGAAATTATTGGTCGTTTGCCTATTTTGACCTACCTAAATCCGTTGGATAGAGACGCTTTGCGCAATATTCTTACAGAACCAAAGAATTCGATTATTAAACAATACATCAAACTTTTTGAAATGGATGGAATCGAACTTTCGTTTGCTGATGAGGTTCTTGATTTTATTGTTGATAAATCGATAGAATTTAAACTTGGAGCCCGTGGTTTGCGTTCGATTGTGGAAACAATAATGATGGATTTGATGTTTGAAGTCCCATCTACGGATAAAAAAACGTTAAAAGTAGAGCTTGATTATGCCAAAGAGCGTGTAGGAAAAATGAACCATTCGGCTTGATGAATTTGCTTTTCCAAATAAAAAGTTTTTTGCGTTATCTATTGAAAGCGCGCCATCGTAAAGGATTTGGTGTGCATTCGCCTTTTGTTTTTCATTTGCTGAACTATGTGATTTTTGAGAAATTGCCGTTTTATGCTTATCGTCCGATAGAGCAAATTCGGGCAAAAATGTTGAAAAATAAACAGGTGATTGATTTGACGGATTTTGGCACGGGAGAAGATAGAAAAAGTTCAGTTGCCGACGTTGCCAAAAAATCGTTAGAAACGGAAAAGTTTGGGCAGTTGTTGTTTCGATTGATCAATCATTTTCGTTCAAAAAACATCTTGGAACTCGGCGCTTCACTCGGTATTTCTACGATGTATTTGGCAAAACCATCGTCAGTGGCAAATGTTGTTACGATGGAGGGTAGTTCATCACTTTGTCGTATAGCAGAGCAAAATTTTGCTGAGTTGGGCATTGAAAATATAACGCTCGTAGAAGGAAATATTGATGAAAAACTTAGTGATGTTGTAGCAAAATTTCCGACACTTGATTTTGTTTTTTTTGATGCGAATCACACTCGAGAAGCTACTTTAAGATATTTTGAGTTATGTCGGTCGAAATCTCATAAAGAAACAATCTTTGTGTTTGATGATATTCATTATTCGGCAGAAATGGAGAATGCTTGGAATGAAATAAAATTGAGAAAAGAGGTTTGTTTATCAATAGACTTATATCATTTTGGTTTGATTTTTTTTAACAACGATTTGCCAAAGCAAGATTACATTGTAGCATTTTAAAAGAAAGATGAAAATTTATACAAAAACAGGCGATAATGGCGAAACGTCTTTAGTAGGCGGAGTTCGTATCTTGAAGAGCGATGCTCGGTTGGAAGCATACGGAACCATTGACGAACTGAATTCTTTTATAGGACTTTTGCGCTCTAAAACTTTGAGTGAGAACGATTTTTTATTAGAAATTCAACAAAATTTATTTATTGTTGGAGGATATTTGGCTACCGACCAAAGTCGTACAAAGTTAAGAGATTCTTTTGTTCTTTCGGAGAAAGTTATTACAACAATTGAAGAAAAAATAGATGAGATGCAAAAAAAACTTCCTCCGTTGGACAATTTTGTGATACCTGGCGAGAATGAACTTTCGTCATTAAGTCATGTTTGTCGAACAATAACTCGTCGAGCAGAGCGTCACATTTATCGTTTGAATAGGAATATGAATATTGATAAAAATCTTAAAATCTACATGAATAGATTGTCTGATTTCTTCTTTCTTTATGCAAGGATGCTGTCTAAATAAAGATTTTTCAAAAAAAAAGAAAAAAGACTTTGTCTTATAATTTTTTTTTTATCTTTGCCCATTATTGTATAGCGGGGAATAAATAGTAATTTTATGTATTGGACGTTAGAATTAGCTTCAAAAATAGAGGATGCACCTTGGCCAGCAACGAAAGATGAATTGATTGATTATGCAATGCGTTCTGGTGCTCCTTTGGAAGTAATAGAAAATTTGCAAGAAATTGAGGATGAGGGAGATATTTATACTTGTATTGAAGATATTTGGCCTGATTATCCAAGTAAAGAGGATTTTTTCTTTAACGAAGAAGAGTATTAAAAGATAAGAAAAATTGAATCGTGATAAATACTATTTTTTAACGCGATACGTTTTTGTTGATGTTAATAATAGTTGAATGACGATAAGCAATAGAATAAAAAAAAGGTTTGCAATAGGTGTATTGTTCCTTCTGACAAATGTTGTAGCGTATGCTCAATTTGATGGGCAAACAACACAATATATGTTTAACATTTTTGGACACAACCCAGCGGCAATAGGAGAGCAGCAAATGATAAGGGTTTTGGGTATGCAACGTTTGCAGTGGATAGGAGTGAAGAATGCTCCTTCAACGACAGATTTTTCTGCAAATATGCCATTCCGAATAAAAAAAACTTATCATGCGGCGGGAATTCGTTTTTCTAATGATATGTTTGGAATATTTACGAATCAAACTGTGAATGCTCTTTATGCTTATAAATTTAAGATTGGAGATGGTTTTTTGAGTTTAGGAACAAATCTTGGTTTTGTGAATATGACTTTTAAGGGAGATAGTGTTTATATTCCAGAAGGTAGTGATTATCACAGTGAAAATGATTTGGAGATTCCTAAAACAAAAGAATCAAAGGTTGCTTTTGATATGGGGTTGGGAGTATATTACTCTTGTAAAGGTTTGGAAGTGGGTTTTTCTGTGTTGCATCTCACGGAGCCAACCGTTCAGTGGGGAGAGAATACAGAGTTTTATTTGACTCGTCTTTATACGTTGAATGCCGGTTATCGTTTCAAACTTAATAATCCTAAATTTCATCTTCAACCATCTTTGATGTTGAAAACGGATTTTGTTAGTTGGCAACTTGATGTGAGTTTGTTGGCTGAATATAATGAACGTTTTTGGTGGGGATTGGCTTACCGGGTACAAGATGCAGTGAGTTTTTTGCTCGGAGCGAAAGTTTTGAATGGCTTAATGATAGGTTATTCATATGACCTTCCAACCTCTAAAATAATAAGGGTGAGTTCGGGTTCGCATGAGTTGTTTTTGTCATACGAATTCAAATTGAATTTAGATAAGAAGGATAGTAAATATAGAAGTGTTAGAATTTTATAATTTTATTAAAAAAATAAGTATGAAGAATTTTTTGTATAGTTCTGTCATTGTAGTGGCAACCGTTTTGTTGTTTGGTTGCTCAAAACCTAAGGGAGAATTGGTGGGAGTCTATTCGAAGTCTTGGTCTGAAACAGCACCTTATGGGATGACGTTTGTAAAAAAAGGTTCGTTTGTGATGGGACCTAACGATCAGTCTGCTACTTGGGCTATTCAGACTCAGCCTAAAACTGTTTCTTTGGATGCGTTTTGGATGGACGAAACTGAAATTACTAATGGAGAGTATCGCCAATTTGTACATTGGGTTCGTGACTCTATTGTATTGAGAAAATTGGCTGAAATTAATCCTGAAACTTATTTAATTCCAGGGACAGAGGATGATTCTCTTCCTCAATTAAATTGGAGTGCAAAAATTCCTTGGGATGTTAAACGAGGAGATGCGGAAAATGAGGATGTAGTTGAGATTATAGACAGTATGTTCTATGAAGAAGATCGTGGATTGAATGCAACAAAGTTGGTTTACGAATACATTTATAGAAATTACGATCAAATCAATAAGCGTGAAAATGAATTTGATCCTCGAACTAATGCTTATCGTAAAAATGCAAAGGTTCGTGTTGATAATGCTTATTTTGACGAAGAAGGTCGTATCGTGAACGAAACAAATATAAAACCGTTGAAAAGTCGCAAAGATTTCTTCTCTCGTCGCTTGGTTAATATATTCCCAGATACTATTTGTTGGGGAAGAGACTTTTCTTATGCTTATAATGAACCTTATATAAAATTGTATTTTGCTCACCCAGGTTATGGAGAATATCCTGTTGTAGGTGTTTCTTGGGAGCAAGCTCAGGCCTTTTGTAATTGGCGTACTTTGCTTTATGATACTCGTTCTGGTAAAATGAAGGCACAAGATTATCGCTTACCAACAGAAGCGGAATGGGAGTATGCTGCTCGTGGAGGACGTAATTCTGCTTTGTATCCTTGGGGAGGAAACTATATAAGAACAAAGAAAGGTTGTTTCTTGGCAAACTTTAAACCTTTAAGAGGAAATTATACGGTGGATGGTTCTTTGCTAACTGCTCGTGTAGGAACTTATGCTCCAAATGATTTTGGTTTGTTTGATATGGCGGGAAATGTTGCAGAATGGACATCTTCTTCTTATCATCCTTCTGCAAATGTATTCCTTAGCGATTTGAACCCTAGTTATGAGTACAATGCAAAAGAATCAGACCCAGATAAATTGAAACAGAAGGTTATTCGTGGTGGTTCTTGGAAAGATATAGGTGTTTACTTGCAATGTGGAACACGCGCTTATGAATATCAATACGAGCGTAGAGCGTACATTGGTTTCCGTTGTGTGAGAAGTTATATTGGAGATTAAGAAAAAAAGTTTGTTAATATCAAATAAAAAAAAAGAAAATGGCAAAGGAATCTAAGGTGAGTCAGGCTAATAAAGAAAAACAGAGTTTTATTGATTGGTGGAACTCAAGTTATAAGGTTAAACTTTGGGTAGGTCGTGTGTACTCAATTGGAGCCGCAGTGGTTATTGTGGGGGCATTATTTAAAATTATGCACTTCCCTGGTGCAGGTCCAATGTTGTGTATTGGTATGGGAACTGAAACAATTTTGTTCCTTATCGGTTGTTTTGATAAACCTCACGTTACTTATCATTGGGAAAAAGTTTTTCCACAGTTTGATTCAGATGGTCATGATGGAGTTACTTTGCCTGAAGTAGGTTCTACAACTTCTGGTGTAAGTACTAATACTAGTACTAATCTTTCGGTTTCTAATAAACCAGTTGAAGTTTTGAAAGATGAAGAGATAGAAAAATTATCTTTAGGAATTAAAAATCTTTCGGAAACAGCAGAAAAGTTGTCTTCGTTGTCTTCTGTAGTAGGGTCTGTGGAATCTTTCACGAAAAGTGTTGACAGTTTCTCTAAAAATGTAGAAATAGCAACAGCAGAGACAGAAAAATATGCGCAATCTCAAACTTCTTTGAACGAAAAGACAAGTGTTTTGGCAAGTTCTTATTCGGGTGTGTTGGACAATATGGATAAAATTGTTGCTCAGACACAAACTTATTTGCAAAATGTAGAGGGAGTAAATAAAAATTTAGTTTCAGTAAATGCAGTCTATGAGTTAGAATTGAAGACTATTCAATCTCAAACAGATGCATTTAAAACACAAACAGAAAAGGTAAATGAAGTTTCTGCTTCAATAGATGCCATCTCTGCAGATGTTGAAAAAATGAAACTTTCTGTTGCGGCGACTGTTTCTGATACTGAAAAGTATAAGAAAGGTACAGAAGAGTTGTCTAAACAAATTTCGGAATTAAATGGAATTTATGGCAATATGCTTAATGCATTGAGTTAAAAAAAGAAAACTAAAGAATTATGAGTGGAGCTGCGAATTGTCCTGAAACGCCGAGGCAGAAAATGATAGGTATGATGTACCTAGTGTTGACTGCAATGTTGGCACTGAATGTTTCTGCTGATATTTTAAATGGTTTTACTTTGGTTAACAAAAGTATCTCACAATCTACCAAAACTGTGCAAGAAAGAAATCAAATTTTGTATTCTGATTTGAGAGTTGCAGCAGAGTTAAATCCTACAAAAGTAGGTCCGTGGTTAGAAGAAGCCCTCGTTGTAAAAAAACGAAGTGATAGTCTCTATAATTATTTGGAGAATTACAAGTATGATATTGTAAAAATGGCGGATGGAGAAGGGGCTGATGTTAATAACATTGTTTCTAAAGATAACTTGGATGTAGCAAGCGAATATTCTTTGTTGAAAGGAAATGGAGAGGTTTTGGAACAGAATATTGTAAAGTTTCGTGAATTTTTGATCTCAAAAGTACAAGAAGATGAATCTAAAGTAAAGGAATTTGAGCAAATGTTTTCAACTGCACCTTCTAAGAATAACGAAGGAGAGGATGTACCTTGGTTGAATTCAATATTTGAACATATGCCTTTGGTCGCTTCTGTGACGATGATATCTAAAATGCAGTCGGATGTTCGTCAGGCAGAGATGGAAGTGATTTCTCACTTGAAGTTGCAAACTGATGCAGGAGATTTCCGTGTGAACAAATTGGGAGCCTTTGTAGCAACTGTTTCTGACTATGTGATGAAAGGTGAACAATATAATGCAACAATATTCCTTTCTGCCGTCGATTCAACAAAGAAGCCGTTGTATTACGTAAATGGAAAGAAATTAGATTCTGATGTTTATTCGTTTGTTGCTTCAACCCCTGGAGTCTATGATTATTCTGGTGAAATTGTGCTTCCTACAAACGAAGGCGATACTTTGCATTTCCCATTTTCTAGAAGTTACACAGTAGGAGAACCTAGTGCGACTGTTGCGAATCTTGATATGAATGTTGTTTATCGTGGTTATGAGAATAAAATTAATGTTGCAGTCGCTGGTGTTGCTGATGAAAAATTAGAAGTTCAAGCAGAGAATGCAACAATGATAAAACCAAGTGGAAAACAAAAGTATTGGATTTGTAAACCAACGTCTTCTGGTGATGTTGTTTTTAATATATATGCAAAAACAGATGGAGGGAAGAAGTTGATGGGAACTCATAACTTTAGGACTCTACGTTTGCCAAATCCTTCAGCATTTCTTCTTTATGCAGATAAAAATGGAGAGGAGTATTTACATCCTTCTACTGATAGGGTTCCTTCGCGTAGTGATTTGTTGCGTTCAAAAAAGATTATTGCTCAATATTCAGATGGATTGTTACAGGCTAATTTTGATATTGTAGGATTTACTATTTATGCACAAGACGCAACTGGTGGTGTAACTCCAGTTCCTGCAAATAATGAAAAAATCACAGCTACTCAAATGAATGTGATAAAAGGAAAGAAAAAAGGACAACGTATTGTTTTTGAAGATATTAGAGCAAAAGGTCCTGATGGTGTGATTCGTGAATTGGGAGCCGTTTCTGTAGGAGTAAATTAGAAGACAAGGAGAAAAATTTATAAAAATATAATTTATGAAAAAATCGAGTTTAATTTTAGGGTTACTTATAGCAAGTGTTTGTGTTTTTGCTCAAAATCCATTCTCTCGTTTGGATTATAATAGCAACCAACCTGTTTTGTTTGATTCGTTGGGAAATATTTCAGACACTTCTCGTGTGGAAAGAATAGAGTCTAATATTCCTCCTGTAACGATCAACCCTCGAGTTGATGATGTTGTTTGGTCTAAGGTTGTTTTGCGAGTACTTGATTTAACTGAGAAACAAAATTATCCTTTGTATTTTCCTTTACCAAAGGATAGTATTGTGACTGACCTCAATTTGTTTACTTTGATGTATGGAAAAATCTTGAATAAAGAATTGATTGCTTATCAAGATACTGTTAATTTGGGAGAAAGTGCTCCGATTGTTCCTCATTTTAGTACAAAAAACATCTGTGATCCAGCTTATTTCTTACGTTCTAAAGAGGACTTTAAGTATTATGTAAATCCAGATAATGGAAAGATGACTATTGAGTCGTATACTTACTATACTTTGGCAGCAGGTGTTACTAAGTATTTGTTGCAAGAAGTGTGGTTTTTTGATAAGAGTACATCTCAAATTCATCAAAAGATTTTGGCAATATGTCCAGTTTATTTTGATTTTACTGATGGTCGTCAATCTAACTTGTTCTGGGTTCCTTTTGACAAACTTCGTGTATTCCTTTCTCAAGAAATCATAAATGCGTCTAGTAGAAACAATGCTCAGTTGATGACTTATGATGATTTCTTTGCTCAAAATCAATACTCAAGTTATTTGTTTAAGGATAATAATATTTATGATCGTACATTGCAAAGTTATTTAGTTAATGTAGAGGAAGTTAAGAAGGAACAATCCCGTATAGAAAGTGAAATTCTTAATTTTGAACAGGATCTTTGGGAATACTAATCGTTTTTTTGAAAAACAATGTGAAAAAATAAAAAGAGGGAATGTGTTTCCCTCTTTTTTTATGATTGTTCTACTAGGAAATATCTAGAAATTTTGGTAAAAAATCAGGTATGATGGTAGATTCTTTTTTTGTATCTTTGTAAATTGTTTTTATAATTTTTTATCTATGGAAACTAAATATATTTTTGTGACGGGAGGTGTGACATCTTCACTTGGAAAAGGGATAATTTCTGCTTCGCTAGGAAAGTTGTTACAAGCGAGAGGATTCAAAGTGACTAATCAAAAATTGGATCCCTATATTAATATCAATTCAGGAACATTAAATCCTTATGAGCACGGAGAGTGTTATGTTACAGTTGATGGGCATGAGGCTGATTTAGATTTGGGTCATTATGAGCGTTTTTTGGGTATAGAAACACATAAGTCAAATAATATTACAACAGGTCGTATTTATCAAAATGTAATAGAACGTGAGCGTAAGGGAAACTTTATGGGAAAAACTGTACAAGTTATTCCTCATATTACTGATGAAATAAAACGTAATATAAAACAACTTGGGACAAAAGAAAAATATGATTTTGTGATTACGGAGATAGGGGGAACTGTAGGTGATATTGAGTCTTTGCCATATATTGAAAGTGTTCGCCAATTGAAGTGGGAAATGGGAGAAAATTGTCTTTGCATTCATTTAACTTTTGTCCCTTATGTTGCAGCAGCTGGTGAATTGAAAACAAAGCCTACGCAACATTCTGTTAAAGAGCTCCAACAAGAAGGAGTGCAACCAGATATTTTAGTTTTGAGAACAGAGACTCCTATTACTCCAGAAGTGCGTAAAAAGGTTGCATTATTCTGTAATGTAGAACCGGATGCCGTGATTGAATCATTGGATGTTAAAACCATTTACGAAGTTCCAATTCGAATGCAGAAAGAAGGCCTAGACACTGTCGTGTTGAGGAAGTTGGGTTTACCAACCGATTCGGTTGCTGATATGACCCAATGGAATGCATTCTTGAATAAATTGCAGAATGCAAAAGATTCAATTTCTGTTGGTTTGATAGGGAAATATGTAGCGCTCCCCGATGCTTACAAATCAATTATAGAATCTCTCATCCATGCTTCGGCATATAATGAACACAAGATAGATTTGCAACTTATTCTTTCTGACGATATAAATTCACAAAATGTAAATGAAAAATTGGGTCAATTAGATGCTATTTTAATTGCTCCTGGATCGGGCGAACGTGGTGTTGAAGGGAAAATTCTTTCGGCTCAGTATGCTCGTGAAAACAATATCCCTTGCTTGGGAATTTGTTATGGGATGCAATGTATGGCGGTGGAATTCGCTAGAAATGTTCTTAAATATTCTGATGCTCATTCAACTGAAATAAACCCACAAACTCCTCATAATGTTATTGATGTTATGGATG
This sequence comes from Paludibacteraceae bacterium, assembly GCA_017652785.1. Taxonomy (GTDB): domain Bacteria; phylum Bacteroidota; class Bacteroidia; order Bacteroidales; family Paludibacteraceae; genus RGIG9608. The sequence goes on from JAGCAG010000028.1 coordinate 10,444, forward strand.
AACAAAAGAGTATGTTGAACTTAGACGGAGGTGTTCGTTTAGGTGCATATGATTGTAAATTGGGCAAAAAATCGTTGGCATATGCGGTTTATGGTAAAGAGGTGATAAAAGAACGTCATCGTCATCGTTTTGAGTTTAATAATAGTTTCCGTAAGGAAATGGAAGAAAATGGTTTGTGTTTTAGTGGAATTGATGTTGAAACAAATTTAGTTGAGATTATCGAATTGCCTTCACATCCTTGGTATATGGGTGTACAATTTCATCCAGAATATAGTAGTACGGTAATTAATCCTCATCCTTTATTTGTTGATTTTATTAAAAAGGCAATAGAAAACAAACAATCTAAAAAATAAAAAAGAGACTGAATGGATAAAAATACGATAATAGGATTTGTTCTAATATTTGGGATTATAGTTGGTTTTAGTTGGTTTAATCGCCCAACAGAGGAGCAGATTGCAGAGCAGAAGCGTTATAGAGATTCTGTAGCTTTGATTGAATTTGAAAAAGCACAACAAAAAGCGATTTTGGAAGAGTTAGAAAAGCAAAAACAGACGAATGAATATTCGTTTGATTCTTTGACAATAGAAAGTGCAAAAAATGTTTTCGGGGAGTTTGCTTCTTCTGCCATTGGAGAAGAACAGTTTTTTTCTCTTGAGAATGAAAAATTAAAAGTTACTTTTTCCTCCAAAGGAGGGCGTGTTTGTGAAGCAGAATTAAAACAATTCAAAACATTTGATTCTTTGCCTCTTATCTTATTTAGTGAAGATGAAAGTGAAATGAATTTTACTTTCCTAACAGCAAATAATCGAGTTATAAATACTCAAAACTTCTTTTTTGAACCTATATTTTCTCAAACTGATAAAGCAAAGTTACTGACAATGCGTCTTTCGGCTGGAGAGGAAAGTTATCTTGACTTTGTTTATGAGTTGAAAAACGACGATTATCAGGTTGATTTTTCAATCAGACCGTACAATATGGAGAGTGTTTTGGCCAATATTAATTCCATTGAAATGTTTTGGCAAAGCAAACTTAAACAACAAGAAAAGGGTAGAAAATTTGAATCTCGTTATGCTACGTTGAGTTATAAATTTTCGGCAGACGATGTTGAAAACTTGAGTGAAATGAAGGACGATTCTAAAAAACTTTCAAATAGAGTAAAATGGATTGCCTTTAAGGATCAGTTTTTTAGTTCAATTCTTATTGCAAACAATGACTTTATTTCTACCTCTGTCGAAAGTAAAATTGAAGGAGAAAATTCGGGTTATCTAAAAAATTATAAGGTAGAAACAACTGTTGATTTTGACCCTACAGGTTTGAAGTCAACTGATTTTACCTTCTTGTTTGTTCCTAATAAATACAAGACTTTATCGGAGTTCGACGAGCAATTTAAAGGTGTTTTTGGAGAGAACTTTCAACTTAAGAATTTAATACCGTTAGGTTGGACGTTGTTTCGTTGGGTAAATCAATACTTGATTATTCCTGTATTCAACTTCTTGGAAAAATATATTTCCAATTATGGGATTATTATTTTGTTGCTTACCATTTTTATTAAACTCATAATTTTTCCATTTACATATAAATCATATATTTCATCAGCAAAAATGCGTGTTCTGAAACCACAAATTGATGAAATAAATGCTAAAATTCCTGCCGATAAACCAATGGAGCGTCAGCAGGCAACAATGAAACTATATCAGCGTGTTGGGGTTAGTCCTATGAGTGGTTGCTTGCCAATGTTGTTCCAAATGCCAATATTATTTGCGATGTTTACTTTCTTCCCAGCTTCAATAGAACTTCGTCAGCAGAGTTTCCTTTGGGCTCAAGACCTTTCGAGTTACGATGCAATTGTTAGTTGGGATGCTTATATACCACTTATCACTCCTTATTTTGGTAATCATATCAGTTTGTTCTGTTTGTTGATGACGATTACAAATATTATTTATACAAAAATAAATATGTCGTCTCAGGCAGGTGCGGCCGATCAGATGAAAATGATGAAGTGGATGATGTATTTGATGCCATTGATGTTCCTCTTTATTTTTAACGATTATGCTTCTGGTTTGAGCTACTATTATTTTATCTCGTTGCTGATAACCATTGCGCAAACCTATCTCATTCGTTTGTTTGTTGACGAGAAAAAGTTGCTTAAGAAGTTGGAAGAAAACAAGAAAAAACCGGTTAAAAAATCTGGTTTTATGGCTCGACTTGAAGAGGCTCAGCGTCAGCAGCAAAAAGCCATGCGTGAGCAAATGAAGAAGAAAAAATAAAATCAATAAGGGAGAATCATTGCGAGGAGAAAATTTTCTCCTCGCATGTGTTTTTTTAGATATCTATGAAGTTGTTGCTAGTTGTTTTAGGATTTATTTCTTTGTCTTTAGGAGTTTTGGGCATCTTTTTTCCGGTTCTTCCTACAACTCCATTTCTTTTGTTGTCGGCTTTTTTGTTTGCCAGAAGTTCTACAAAACTTTACTCTTGGTTGCTCTGTCATAGACATTTTGGACCTTATATCAAAGATTTTTTAGAGCATAAATCCATACCTTTGCATGTAAAGATTATTTCTATTTCAATGCTTTGGGTATCAATTTTGCTCTCTGTATATTTTGTTGAAATTTTGTTTGTCAGAATTCTTTTAGTGCTGATTGCAATTGGCGTGACGCTTCATATATTGTCTTTTAAGACGAAAAAGTAACCAATCTTTTTGCTTTATTTGTGTATTTATGTTTTGTGCTTTTGGGTTGACAACTGCTACAAAATGTGTAAATTTGCACTTGTGAAAAAATATTTTTTTGAATAATTATGTACAGAACAAAAACTTGTGGCGAACTTCGCCTCGAAAATGTGAACGAAACTGTAACCTTGGCTGGTTGGGTGCAACGAACTCGTAAAATGGGAGGAATGACGTTTGTCGATTTGCGCGATCGTTATGGTGTTACTCAATTGGTTTTCAATAACGAAACAGACGCCGAACTTTGCGAACGAGCCAATCATCTTGGACGTGAATTTGTGTTGCAAGTTACGGGTTGCGTGGCAGAGCGTAGTGCGAAAAATGCAAATATGCCAACTGGCGACGTTGAGATTATTGTTACGGAAATGAATATTTTGAACGAAGCCGTAACTCCTCCTTTTACTATAGAAGACGAGACCGATGGCGGTGATGATTTGCGAATGAAGTATCGCTATCTTGATTTGCGTCGTGCGTGTGTGCGTCGTAATCTTGAACTTCGTCATAAAATGGCATTTGAGGTGCGTCGTTATCTTGATGAGCAAGGCTTTTTGGAGGTAGAAACCCCAGTTTTAGTCAATTCAACACCTGAAGGTGCTCGTGACTTTGTAGTGCCATCTCGTATGAATCCTGGTCAGTTTTATGCACTTCCACAAAGTCCGCAAACGTTGAAACAGCTCTTGATGGTGAGTGGATTCGATCGTTATTTTCAGATTGTAAAATGTTTTCGCGATGAAGATTTGCGTGCCGATCGCCAA
>JAGCAG010000029.1 GCA_017652785.1 Paludibacteraceae bacterium
AGATGCCAACAACGATGGCAAATTTTGTTCTTCGTTGCGACAACAAACTACCAAAGAAACCCTCGGTGTTTGTTTAAGTTTTTTTTCGGGCATAAAATTTGGAATTCGTTGCCATCCCACCCAAAAAGCAATTATCATTGCTACATAAAGCAACAAAACCAAACACGATATAAAAAACAGCAATTGCATATTTTAAGCAGATGCCAATGTAAAAATCGACCTATATTTCTATACCATCTATTATTTCAAACAAATCTTTCAGCGTTTCGGCACGGAGCATTGCTATGCGCGTCTGCTTAAAGCCAGCAATACCTTTAAACGTTGGCGTTACAGCCAAATGTCGACGAGAGTGAACTATACCTCGTCGTTCGTCAGAAAGCCACTCTATATTTTTAAGAATATGCATTTTGAGCAATTCTTTTTGCCATGCAAACGTATGAGGCTCTGCATGACAGCCCGTAGCAAGAAAATGCTTTATCTCCTCAAAAATCCATGGACGACCTATACTGCCACGCCCTATCATTACGGCATCTACACCATATCGTTCGAAGCACTCTTTAGCTCTTTCGGGCGTCGTTACATCGCCATTGCCTATTATTGGAATCTTCATACGAGGATTGTTTTTAACCTCCCCTATCAAACTCCAATCGGCTTCGCCCGTATACATTTGAGCTCGAGTGCGACCGTGAATAGTGAGTGCTGCAATGCCACAGTCTTGCAGACGCTCTGCCAGCGACACAATTATCTTGCTGTCGGCATCCCACCCCAAACGTGTTTTCACCGTAACAGGCGTATTTACTGCTTTTACAACAGCCGATGTTATTTCTATCATTTTAGGAACATCGCGCAACAAACCTGCCCCAGCACCCTTGCCCGCCACTTTTTTTACAGGACAGCCAAAGTTTATATCAATAATATCAGGCTTTACACTTTCTGCAATACGAGCCGCATCGGCCATTGTTTTTGCATCTTTGCCATATATCTGTATAGCTACGGGGCGTTCTTCTGCATTCAATGTAAGTTTCTGCTCCGTACGTTTCACATTACGTATAAGTGCATCTGCAGAAACAAACTCCGTATAAACCATATCTGCACCAAAACGCTTGCACAGCAACCGAAATGCGGGGTCGGTTACGTCTTCCATAGGTGCCAAAAAAAGTGGCTGATGCGGAAATTCTATATCGGCTATTTTCATTTTCTCTTTTTGATTCTATTGCTCACAAAGATACAAAAATAACCCCGACACCACACACAAAAAAAAGCACCCCACGGGCTAAACTTTCAGATAGAAAGAAATAAAGCAAAATGCTTTTTTAGTATGTCCTTTTGTTCCTTTTTCAGAACATCAGCAAAAATAGGAAAAAGATTATATACGTCAAATCTTTTTCTTTACCCAAGTTTCACTTGCAGCCATCGCAAAGCTTGGTAAGAGGCTCGCATCACATTTTTTGTTCTTTCGCTACCAAACGAAAAACATTGTGCCTCCACATCGCTTGGCGTAGCCACCGCTATCCACACCGTACCTACGGGCTTTTCTTCAGTTCCACCCGTTGGGCCTGCTATGCCCGTAGTAGCAATAGCGTAATCGGTAGCAAAACGGCTTTTTGCACCGAGAGCCATCTCTTCGGCCGTCTGCCTACTCACAGCCCCGTGCTGCTCAAGCGTGGCGTGTTTCACACCCAAAAGCTGTTCCTTGACCTCATTAGCATACGCCACCACGCCACCCACGTAGTAGGCCGATGCTCCCGAAACACTCGTCAGCAGTCGGGCAATGGTTCCTCCCGTACAGCTCTCGGCCGTAGCGAGTGTCAGTCCTCGCTCGGCAAGCAGCTTCCCTACAACCGACTCAAGCGTATCGTCGTCGTAACCAAAAATATATTCACCTGCCAAGGCACACAATTTTTCCACTTCGCAAGCCACCTGTTTTTCAAGTTCAGTAAGGTTGTTGCCATAAGCACTCAACCGCAAACGCACCACGCCATCCTTTGGCAAATAGGCAAGGCGGATGTTATCTGGCAATGCCAATTCCCACTGCTCGATTTTGTCCGATAAAAAAGATTCTCCAATGCCAAAAGTCAAAACATTTTTGTGATAAATGCTCTCAACGGAAAATTTTTCTTGCAAAAGCGGCACAACCTCTTCACGCATCAAACCTTGCATTTCGGACGGAACACCCGGAAGCGACACCACCACTCTGCCATCCTTCTCGAACCACATTCCTGGGGCCGTTCCCCATTTATTTATCAACACTCGGCAACACTCCGGCACAAGAGCCTGTGCCTCGTTGAGTGGCGTCATTGGGAAATTGCGTTTTTTGAAAATGCTACGTACATTGTCGAGCGAAGGCTCATGCAAAACCAAATGCGAAGAGAAAAAACTACACAACGTATGCTTTGTAATATCGTCTTTAGTTGGCCCAAGTCCGCCAGTAATAATTACCGCATCGGCAGTTGAC
>JAGCAG010000030.1 GCA_017652785.1 Paludibacteraceae bacterium
AACAGAAAGTCATGAGAAATGTAATGAAAGCAGCTACCCTCGAAAGCAAGTTCCCGATTCTGTCGGTTGAGCGTTGTTATCTATACCTGAAATTGCAATCAAACAACATCTGCCAATCAAGTTTCTTTCGATCATCTGTAAACCTCAACACGGATTGTAATGCTTGAGTATATAACGCATCAAGTCGCTCCTTATCAAAAATAATATCTTCGGTTATCCTAATGCTCAACGAGTCTGAAATTTTCCTTATATCTTGATTATTCAACCTCAACTCAAGTCTATGAAGTCGCTTGGGGTTGCCATAAAAGATGATTAGGGTACACATTTGGGGTACAAATCCAATAAATTTGTTAAATATTTGACAGAAAAGAAAATCAGCGACTTACGAGCATTATTCTCATAAATCGCTGATTAAAAATTAATTAATATCTAATTTCGTGCGTTTGATACACTGAAGGTTTAATAATTAATTATTCCCACTCGATAGTTGCCGATGGTTTTGGCGACATATCGTAGCATACGCGGTTGATGTTGGGTACTTCTTTGAGAATTCTGTCAGTGATTTTTTTCAAAATTGCCCAATCAATTTCTTCGATAGTTGCTGTCATTGCATCGATAGTGTTTACCGCACGGATAATCACAGGCCAATCGTACGAGCGAGCGTTGTTACGCACACCTACGCTTTTGAAATCGGGCACTACGGTGAAGTATTGCCATACGGTTTTGTCGAGACCTGCAATGGCAAACTCTTCACGGAGAATGGCATCCGATTCGCGAAGTGCTTCCAAACGGTCGCGAGTAATTGCTCCTAAACAACGAACTCCAAGCCCAGGTCCTGGGAATGGCTGACGATAAACCATTTCGTAAGGCAAACCAAGTTCCACGCCACAAGCGCGAACTTCGTCTTTGAAAAGTTGTTTCAATGGTTCTACCAATTCAAATTGCAAATCTTCGGGCAATCCCCCCACGTTGTGGTGCGATTTTACCATTTTGGCTGTTTTTGTTCCACTTTCTACAATGTCGGGATAAATAGTTCCTTGTCCGAGAAAGTCTATGCCGTCGAGTTTACGAGCTTCTTCTTCGAACACGCGGATAAATTCTCCACCAATGATTTTGCGTTTTTCTTCGGGGTCGGAAACATTTTCTAATTTGCCCAAAAAGCGATCTGTTGCATCAACATAAACCAAATTAGCACAAAGTTGATTGCGGAAAATCTCTACTACGTTTTCCGACTCTCCCTTACGCATCAAACCATGATTGACGTGTACGCAAACCAAGTTTTCGCCGATAGCTTTAAGCAAAAGAGCAGCCACTACTGAGCTATCCACTCCACCTGAAAGAGCAAGCAACACTTTTTTGTCACCCACTTGCTGACGAATAAGTTCTACTTGGTCGGCCACAAAGTTCTTCATGTTCCAATTGGCTTCGGCTTTACAAGTATCAAAGACAAAAGATTTTACAGCAGTTTTAATTGCTTCTTCGTCGTCAGAAAAAGCATTTAGTTTTACTTCGCAAAGAGCTTTGCTATGACCTGCTGCCATCACAGGGAATCCTGCTTCGTAAATTTCAGGAAGTACATCAATTTCTACTCCATCAATCACGTTGTTTGGTCCACCATTGATGATAATTCCTTTCACGTTTGGCAATGCTTTTAGTTCCGCTGCTGTAATATCGTGAGGATAAATTTCGCTATAAACACCCAACGCACGAATTGCACGTGCTACTACTGTATTTTCGTGACTTCCTAAATCAAGGATTACAATCATATCCTGTTTCATTGTTGTATGAGATTAAATTACTTATAATAAACGAGTTAAAAAGTGTTGTTTTTTCTTTTTTTGACGAAACAAAATTATAAAATCACTATTGTTTTTTAATGAAACAATATATATTTTTTTGCAAAAAAATTCCAAAGTGTAACAATTACTGTTGCTGCAAGATTGGATAGTAAATCAATTTTCCACCCGAGAACACTACCAAAAATCCATACAAAAACATTCATGAGCAGCAAACCCACAATTCCAATGGTAGTAAAAATCAGGAATTCGTTGCGTTTGCTATCCAAACGTCGTTTGTCGAAAATCCAAAAAATACTCAACAAATAGGTAACAACTAGACCAACAACAAATCCTATACTTGTGGCTACATAAACGTTAAAATCAAGGCAATAACGGCACAAAGCAAAGAGTGCTTTATCAATTAAAAAAGCTATTCCTCCAGAGAAGAAATAGCGAAAAAGTTGAACAAAAATTCTATCTGTTTTTCCTTTAAACCAATTATTTGATATATTTCCACCCATTTTCTTTTATTTTCTCTGTGGCTTTTTTCTTGTCAAACTCTAGTAAAAAAGTATCGGGGTTTCTTCGTTGGTAAACCACTGAAAACAGCTCAGCATGATCTACAATGGCTGGATACAAATAACGCGCAGTTGACGAAAAACCAAGTTGCTCCAAAACCACGTAATCTACATTCTTCTTCACCAAATCGACAATCAATTCATACGTGTTTTGCGTGTATTTATAATTTGTTGCGTACACATTCGGTGCATAAAAAGCAAATAAATCAGGTTTTCGGCAACACACTACCGATCCTCTAAAATTTTTTCCATTTACCTTCTCTGCTACGGAGAAATAGTTTTTGTATGCAGAAGGGTAAGGCATTTTTGCCATTTCTGCCTGCATTTTAAGCGGAGTAACCATTTTAAAGATTATCAAGAGAAATACAAATGGAATGTATTTTAACCAAGCTTTTTGTTTTGATATGTATTTTGCTAAAAGTTCCAACAGAGCATAAATCCCAACATAAAAGCAAAGGAAAATTACTGGTAAAACGGGTACTACATAACGAATGCCATTTCCTCCGTGCCAAAGCATAAAAAGTCCGATGTTGGCAAGAAGAAAAGCTAACAAATACCAACGCAAAGGTTTTATGCGCCAAGCACCATAAAAAACCACACTCAGGAGTAAAAGTCCAACAACGATTGCTACAAACGAAGAATCTGTTCCGTAATCAATTTGCAGGAAAGGAAATAACCCCTCCTTAAAACCTTTGATGACGGTTTCATCGAAGTTTTTCAACATTTTTGTCCACATTTCTTCTACCGAAGAAATTGTTCCTTCTTCGGGTCTCCAAGGATTCACGGTCATTATCGTGCCGAAATACCGCGATTCGATTCCATAAACATAATTGCGAATGCTCCAAGGAAGAAAAAGTAAAACAACACCTGCAGCCGATGCTAAAGTTGCTTTCCACTCCTTGCGGAACAGAAAGAATACAAGTAGAGCAAATATGCATGATGCTCCTACTGTTCGAATATAATATGCAGCTACTGCCGCTATAATTGCAACGTAAAACCATGCCGATTTCCAAAACCGTTTCTCTCCAATTTTGTCGTATTTATACAATGCGAAGAGTGAAAGAACCGTAAAAAACAGATACGACATTTCACTCATTACAATATTTGAAAAGTGCTGTAGATGCGGAGAAAAAATAGGAATAAAGGCGACAACAAAACCAAGAATTTGATTTTGAGTTAGTTTGTAAACAACATAACCAAGCAACAATAACGAAACTAAGAGAAATATCCCATTCAGTACCTTAAAAAATCCTAAACTTTGTATGCCAAGAAGCATAAAAATTGACAAAATAGAAGGGTATCCGGGAGGAAAATGACTTGCTGGTGAAATTACGCCCAAGGATACTTGCGAATAGCCAAATCCGTCGGCAATGTTGCGTGCTAACATTATGTATTGCGCATTGTCGCCGTTCAGATCCAACTTCGAATCGAACGCATAATTATAAACTGCAAAAAAAACAGCGACGACAACAGCAATCCCAATCAATAGATATTTCTTCATTTTGCAAATAATTTTGATTTCATCAAACCCCACTTATATAGTCGGTAAACAATCGATACACGAATTACTCCCAAACCATAAATACTGCTTCTTCGGAAATTGATCGAAGAGGCATCGTCGAAGTATTTTGTTGGGCAGGTTACCTCTCCTATTTCGTATCCTTTATAAAAAATTTGTGCCAACATTTCGTTGTCAAAAACGAAGTCGTCGGATGCAACGTTGTAATTGATATCACGCAAAACATCTGCCGAAAAAGCACGATAACCCGTATGATATTCCGAGAGTTTTTGGCGAAGCAACAAGTTTTGTCCCAAAGTCAAACAGCGATTGGCAATGTATTTTACAATGGGCATTCCGCCTTTCAGTGCTCCTTTGCCCAAAATGCGTGATGCCAAACAAACAGGATAAACTCCATTTGCAATCATATATGCCATTGAATGCACCAATTTTGGAGTGTATTGATAGTCGGGGTGAACCATTATTACAATGTCGGCACCAATTTCAAGCGCACGATTGTAACACGTTTTTTGGTTGCCACCATAACCTTTGTTTTTTTCGTGAACAAGCACCTCTTTTATCCCCAACGATTTGGCTTTTTCTACTGTATTGTCTTTGCTGCAATCGTCAGTAAGAATTACCTCGTCAACGATGTCCATTGGAATTTCGGCATAGGTTTGTTCCAATGTTTTTTCAGCATTATATGCTGGCATTACCACTACTATTTTTTTCCCATTTATCATTTTGCAAAAGTAACCATTTGTTGTCAGTTTTTTCAATTACAGAAAAACAAAAGCAACGAAACCTTTTTAATCATTCATCTTCTCGTAAATTGCTTGTAATTCTATATCTGTTTCCTGAAGTTTTTTTCGGCAAACTTCTATCAATTCCGTTGCTTCTTTGACACAAGAACTTAAATCATCAATATTTAGTTCGTTGGATTCCATCTTTGTTACAATATCTTGCAAGCGTTGCTTGGCCTCTGAGTAACTGATTTTCTGTTCGTTTTTCATATTTAATTTACTTTACAATACTTTCTTTTTTGCCATCGCTTAATAGCGTTGTTATCAAATCTCCTTTTTGTAATTGTTTTGCCGATTTTACAATCTTTCCATCTTTAAGTGTAAGAGAAAATCCTTTGTTTATGATGGTCTGCGGGTTATTCCATTTTATAAATTCTTCTGTTTGTTTTAATTGGTGTTTTTCGTTATTCAAATTGTTTTCAGCACTGTTTTTAATTTTAATCTGCAGAATGTTCAGAAAGTCGTTTGCCAAGGAAATGCCGTTTTTTGCGTTGAAAAACAATTTTTGAGATAGTATTTCTACGTTGATTTTTTCATTTTGAAAACGTTGCTTAATCGTGTCAACAATTCTGTTGAAAAAGAACTCCGCCTCAGAAAAAGACTTGTTTATTGTTTTGATTAAAAATTCAGCAACAGCAGTTGGTGTGTTTTCTTGACGGAATGCCACCAAATCGACTATTGAACTATCGCGTTGATGACCGATTCCGCTGATTATAGGCAATGGAAATTGTGCAACGTGTGCTGCCAAATTGTAGTTGTCAAATGCCGACAAGTCCGATGTTGCTCCGCCGCCTCTAATAATCACAACAACGTCGAAAAAATCTATTTGTTCATAGATTTTATCCAAAGCTTCTATTATGGAATTTTCGACCTGCTGACCTTGCATCGTTGCGGGGAAGAGTTTGGTATAGAACTTAAATCCAAACACGTTTTTTTCTATTTGTGATCTAAAATCTCCGTAACCAGCAGCTGTAGGCGAAGAAATAATTGCAATTCGTTGAGGTGCATCGCTCAAGATTAGCCCTTTGTTCATTTCCAAGATGCCTTCCGATCGAAGTTGCTCAATGATTTTTGCTCGGCGAAGAGCCAAATCGCCAACGGTATAACTTGGTTCTATATCGTTAATGTAAAGCGACATTCCATAAACTTCGTGAAATTCAATGCTACAACGAATCAAAATCTTTATTCCGTTTTGCAGAGCAATTCCTGTTGTTGATTCAAAATAGGGTTTTAGCATTCTGTAGGTAGAAGCCCAGATAATTGCACTTTGTTTGGCAACAATGTAATCCGATTCGCCCTTTTCTGTTAATTCCAAATAACATATTCCATTTGCATTTTCGCGCAATTCATTGATTTCTGCTTGCACCCAAACGCCTCCTGAAAAAGCATTTTTTATACTTCGTTTGATTTGCTCGTTCAGTTCAAGTAAGGAATATGTTTGTTTTTCGAACACGATAAATTTGACGTTTCTTATTTAGCACCAAAATTAAAAAAACTCTGTTTAAAAACTCGTTTGTATGCTCAGATTTGTACTCTTTTTTAGAACATTTTCTTCAGAAAAGTAAACATTTTTTATCTTTGCTCCACCTTTTTTTGATTGATACATTTTGGAACCAAAAACAGTTGCATTTTTTACTTTAGGTTGTAAACTTAACTTTGCCGAGTCCTCGTCGATTGCAAAGACTTTGTTTGCTGCGGGGTTTATTCGTGTTTCTCCTGCGCAAACAGCTGATGTTTGCGTCATAAATACTTGTTCGGTAACTGATAATGCTGATAAAAAATGTCGTCAAGCAATTCATAAAATTGTTAAACAAAACCCATCGGCATATGTGATTGTTACGGGTTGTTATGCACAGTTGAAACCTGAAGAAATTGTCAAAATAGAAGGTGTTGATTTGGTAATTGGTGCCAATGATAAATTTGAAATCCCGTCTATTCTGTTGGGAAGTAGCGAACAGGAGAAAATTATGGTCTCTGATACCAAAGGAAAAACTCCTTTTTTTCACGCTTGCTCAAGCGACGACCGCACTAGACATTTTCTGAAAATACAAGATGGTTGTGATTATTTTTGTTCTTACTGTACCATTCCGTTTGCTCGAGGAAGGAGCAGAAATGGGAAAATTCAGGACTTGGTAAATTCGGCCAAAAACGTTGCTCAACTTGGAGGAAAAGAGATTGTTCTTTCTGGAGTTAATATTGGCGATTTTGGAAAAACAACCAACGAATCTTTTTTTGATTTATTAAAAGCATTAGATAAAGTTGAAGGAATTGAACGTTACAGAATTTCGTCAATAGAACCAAATCTTTTGACCGATGAAATCATCGATTTTGTGGCAACTTCCGAAAAATTTATGCCGCACTTTCACATTCCACTACAATCGGGTAGCGACGAAGTGTTGCGACTAATGCGCCGAAGATACACCACGCAATTCTTTGCCGAAAAAATAGAAAAAATAAAAACAATACTTCCTGATTCATTTATTGGTATAGACGTCATTGTGGGAATGCGAGGCGAAACGGAAAAATTGTTTGAAGAGACTTATCAATTTTTGAGAAATCTGAATTTCTCGCAATTGCACGTATTTTCTTATTCTGAACGTGCAGGAACAAAGGCGTTGGAAATTTCTCATAAAGTTTCGCCAAGCGACAAAAAACAACGAAGCAAAACACTTCTTGATTTGTCTGCTCAGAAAACACTTGAATTTTATCAGCAACAACAAAACAAATCGGCAAAGGTGCTTTGGGAATCGACGAAACGTAAACATTTGATGTTTGGGTTTACAGAGAATTACGTAAAAGCAGTAACTTTGTACGACGAAAAATTAGTGAATACATTGCAAAATGTTAAACTAGAAGCTGTTGATCAAACGGATATTAATGACTTGAAAATGAATGTAGAAAGAAGATGAAATTTGATCTTCAATATACCGACAAAAAAAGCAAAGCTCGCGCTGGGAAGATTACCACAGACCATGGCGAAATAGAAACTCCTATTTTTATGCCTGTTGGCACGGTAGGTTCTGTAAAGGCTGTTCATTTTCATGAACTTGAAGAAGACATTAAAGCACAAATTATTTTAGGAAACACTTATCATCTTTATCTGCGTCCAGGACTTGATGTTATAGAAAATGCTGGTGGGTTGCATAAATTTAACGGATGGCAACGCCCTATTTTGACCGATAGTGGAGGTTTTCAGGTTTTTTCTCTTTCGGGAACGAGAAAATTGACCGAAGAAGGAGCAGTTTTTAACTCTCATATAGATGGGAGCAAACATATCTTCACTCCTGAAAAAGTGATGGATATTGAAAGAACTATTGGGGCAGATATTATGATGGCTTTTGATGAATGTACGCCTGGAACTTCCGATTATAATTATGCTAAAAAATCAATGGAATTAACTCATCGTTGGTTGGATAGGTGTATTACACGCTTTAATGAAACAACTCCAAAGTATGGTTATCAACAATCGCTTTTCCCGATTGTGCAAGGATGTGTATTCCCCGATTTACGCCGAAAATCGGCAGAATTTATTGCCTCAAAAAATGCAGATGGAAATGCAATTGGAGGTCTAGCTGTTGGTGAACCTGCGGAGAAAATGTACGAGATGATAGAGGTTGTTAATGAGATCCTTCCTGCAGACAAACCAAGATATTTAATGGGAGTTGGAACTCCTATAAACATTCTCGAAGCCATAGAAAGAGGTGTGGATATGTTCGATTGCGTGATGCCTACGAGAAACGGCAGAAACGGAATGATTTTTACATCAGAAGGGACTATAAATATGCGCAACGAAAAATGGAAAAATGATTTTTCTCCATTGGACCCAAATGGTACTTCGTATGTTGATTGGCGTTACTCTAAAGCATACGTTCGGCATTTAATTGTTTCCAAAGAAATTCTCGGAATACAAATTACCTCTATTCATAATTTGAGTTTTTACCTTTGGTTGGTCAGAGAGGCGAGAAAACATATTGTTGAAGGAGATTTTTCGCAATGGAAATCAGTGATGGTAGAAAAGTTGGGAAGGAGATTGTGATAAAATTTTTATGCTAAAAAAGATTGATCTATATATCATAAAGAAATTTTTAGGTACTTATTTTCTTTCCATAGTGCTTATTATTAGTATTTCGGTAGTTTTTGACCTGACCGAGAAACTTGATAATTTCTTTGAAAATAATGCTCCTCTCAAAGCCATTATTTTTGATTACTACCTCAATTTTATTCCCTATTATGCCAATATGTTTACTCCGCTTTTCACTTTTATTTCGGTGATATTTTTCACTTCGAAGATGGCAACAAATACGGAAATAATAGCCATATTGGCAAGTGGAGTAAAATTTTCTCGAATGCTTTGGCCTTATTTTGTTTCGGCGACAATAATTACACTTTTTTCTTTTTTCTTGACGGGATATGTCATTCCTCCTGCCAATAAAGTTCGTTTGAATTTTGAAGATGAATACGTTAGAAAATTCAAAAACGAAGTTGCTAGAAACATCCAATTTGAAATAAAAGAAGGTACAATTGTTTACATTGAACGCTATGAAGAGGAACGAAAGCAAGGATATCGTTTTTCGATGGAATCTTTTGAAGATGACAAACGCCTCTCTTCGCGTATGATAGCAAACAGAATAGAATGGAAATCGGATTCTACTTGGGTGGTAAAAGACTATCTGATTCGAACTTTTGACGGACTATATGAATCTATTGTTCAAGGCGAAAAAATGGATACTATTATCCCGATGGATCCAGCAGAATTTTTTATTACTGCCAAACAAGCTCCTGAAATGAGCAACCCTCAGCTGAAAGAATACATCAAGAAACAAGAAAAAAGAGGCGCGGCAAACATTCAAGCTTTCAAGGATGAGTATTACAAACGATTTTCTTATCCGTTGGCTTCTTTTATCTTGACCTTGATTGGTGTTTCGTTGGCTTCTCGGAAAGTAAAGGGAGGAATGGGATTGCATCTAGGGATAGGGATTGGACTGAGTGCTGCTTTTATTCTATTTTCTACCATTTCATCGACTTTTGCCATAAAGGGAACCATGTCTCCTCTGCTTGCAGTTTGGCTTCCGAACATTGTTTTTCTAGTTATCGGAATTGCTCTCTACCAAAGGGCTCCAAAATAGAGTTAGTCGAACTAGCTTTATTTTGTTAAAGAAAAAAGAACTTACACAGAAACACAAAAAACCATTTTGGTTGAAAAATCGTTATCTTTGCCTAGGTTTTATGCGAAAAATAGCGATTCTTTTTGTTTTTTGCTCGATTTGTTCATTTGTGGCTTTTGGACAATCGGGTTTTGGCGCTTACAAGGTTTTGGATGTGCCAGCATCGGCTCGTGTGGCAGCAATGGGCGGAAGCAATGTTTCGCTCTACGACAACGATTTAAGTCTCGCAGTAATAAACCCAGCGTTACTTTCTGCAAAAACGCACAACATTATTACGTTTAATTATACTAATTACTTGTCCGATGTTAATTATGGTTCGGTGCTTTATGGTCGAAATTTTGGAGAACATAATTTTACTTCATACGGAATAAATTATATCGATTATGGAAAATTTATTTCTTCAGAGTCAGGAGAAGATGATGTGCTTCTGAAGTTTACGGCAAAAGATTTTGTTATTCATGCTTCGTATGCTCGATTACTGAGTGAACGTTGGACGATAGGGGTTACGCTGAAACCTATGTTAAGTGTTTATGAACGATATAAAAGTTTTGGATTTGCCGTTGATGCAGGATTGAGTTATGCCGACCAAGAACATCAGTTTTTTGCAGGTTTAGTTGTTCGTAACATTGGAATGGGAATTAATGGATACAAGTCAATAGATGGTCAGCGCAGTATAGAGATGACACCTTGGGATATTCAACTTGGTCTTACAAAGGGATTTAAGCATGCTCCATTGCGTCTTTCGATGACAATCCATAGTTTGCAAAAATGGGACTTAAGTGCTACCGATGCAACAACAATAGAAAAGTCAGAGAAAAGTGGTGCAAACAAATTTTTTAATAATTTGTTCAGTCATGCAATTTTTAATCTTGAGATATTGCCAATAAAAAATCTTTATCTGCTAGTGAGTTACAATCATAGACGTGGTCGTGATCTTTTTGTTCAGGATTTTAAAACTGCAGCAGGATTTGCTTTTGGTGCAGGAATAAGAGTTCATAATTTCCATATTGATTTTGGATTTTCGCAGTATCAGGTGGGAAACTTTTCTTACCATGCAACGTTTACGACTTATATGTCCGATTTTGGAGTAAAATAAAGAATAGAGTTATGAAAAAAATTGTGGTAGCAATAGATGGTTTTTCCTCATGTGGAAAAAGCACAATGGCAAAAGATTTAGCAAGGGAAGTTGGATACATATACATTGATACGGGGGCGATGTATAGAGCTGTTTCTCTTTATGCATTAAGACACAATTTGATGAATGAAGAAACAATTGATGAAGTCGCTCTTCAGAAGGAAATTACCAAAATAGAGATAACTTTTAGACCAAACGAACAAGGTCATTCGGAAACTTTTTTGAACGAAGAAAATGTTGAAAAACAGATTCGTACTTTGGAGGTAGCAAACGGAGCTAGTCGTGTGAGTACGCTTAAGTTTGTGCGAGAACATTTGGTGGCTTTGCAACGCGAAATGGGAAAAGGCAAGGGTGTTGTGATGGATGGTCGCGATATCGGAACGGTTGTTTTTCCTGATGCAGAACTAAAAATATTTCTTACCGCTTCTCCCGAAGTTCGGGCTGAAAGACGTTTTGAAGAGTTAAAACAAAAAGGCATGGAACAACCTTTTGAAGAAGTGTTGTCGAATCTTAAAGAACGAGATTTTAGAGATCAAAACAGAAAAGAAAGCCCGTTAAAGCAAGCAGAAGATGCTCTTTTACTTGATAATTCTACTCTAACCTTACAAGAGCAAACCGATTGGCTTTTGGCTCGTTTTCAAGAAAAAACAAAATGAGTTTATCTGTAAAAATAGAAATAGACGAAAATTCTGGTTTTTGTTTTGGTGTAGTAAATGCCATTAGAAAGTCGGAAGAAACACTTCGTAATGATCATAAACTTTATTGTTTGGGAGATATCGTCCACAATACACAGGAGGTTGAGCGTCTGAAAAAATTAGGTTTAGAAACCATCAATCATCAACAAATTGAGCAACTTCGGGATACCAAAGTCCTTCTTCGTGCGCATGGCGAACCTCCTTCTACTTATCAGGTTGCACAGGAAAATAATATCGAAATTATCGATGCTTCTTGTCCTGTCGTGTTGCAGTTGCAGAAAAAAATTAAAAGGGCTTTTGAGGAAAATCCAACCCAACAAATTGTTATTTATGGCAAAAATGGTCATGCAGAAGTAAATGGATTGGTTGGACAAACTTGCGGAAAAGCAATTGTTGTGGAAAGTGAGAACGATATTGAAAAAATAGATTTTGGAAAAGAGATCGTACTTTTTTCTCAAACAACCAAGTCGGTTGAGGGTTTTCATCGGTTGGTTGATATCATCAAAAATCGACTGCAACCTGACGTCAAGTTTGAATACAACGACACAATTTGTCGGCAAGTTGCAAATAGAGCAAACAACATTCGTGAATTTGCTCAAAAATATGATTTGGTACTTTTTGTGAGTGATGCAAAAAGTTCAAATGGAAAGATTTTGTTCGAAGAGTGTAAAAAAGTAAACATCAACACTCAATTTATTTCATCGGCAAAAGAGATTGATGATTGTTGGTTGAAAAATGTTTTTTCCATTGGAATTTGTGGAGCAACGTCAACTCCAAAATGGCTGATGGAAAATGTAGCAAATGAAGTAAGAAAGAAAATGAATTAAAAATATGAGTCAATTAAAATGTATTGGTGTGCTGACCTCAGGAGGAGATGCTCCTGGAATGAATGCGGCTTTGCGTGCTGTAACGCGTTGCGCTATTTATAATGGTATAGAAGTCAAGGCAATTTATAGAGGGTATAAAGGGTTGATTTCCGGAGAAATTATTCCTTTCAAAACTCAAAATGTGAGCAATATCATTCAACAAGGTGGAACGATAATAAAGACAGCTCGTTGTGCAGAGTTTGCAACAAAAGAGGGAAGACAAATTGCTTACGATAATTTGAAAAAGGAAAACATTGATGCTTTGGTGGTGATTGGTGGTAATGGAACGTTTACTGGAGCTCGAATTTTTGCTCAGGAATATAATTTCCCAATCGTTGGAGTGCCAGGAACAATCGATAACGACCTCAATGGTACCGATTCAACTATTGGATACGACACTGCCTTGAACACAATTATTGATGCAGTGGATAAAATCAGAGATACAGCGTCGTCTCACGAACGTCTTTTTTTGATAGAAGTAATGGGGCGCGATGCTGGTTTTTTGGCTCTAAATGGAGCTATTGCTTCTGGTGCGGAGGCAGCAGTGATTCCTGAAATCAAAACTGGAGTAAATCAGTTAGAGCAACTTATCCAAAATGGTTTCCGAAAATCAAAAAATAGTAGTATTGTATTAGTTTCCGAAAGCGAAGGAGGCGCAATGGCTATTGCCGAGAAACTCCGAAAAGAACATCCTGAATACAATCTGCACGTTACGGTTCTCGGACATATTCAGCGAGGAGGATCTCCAAGTGCCTATGATAGAATTTTGGCAACGCGTTTTGGTGCTGCGGCTATCGAAGCGTTGCTCGATGGTCAACGCAACGTGATGGTAGGAATAGACAACGACGAGATCGTTTATGTCCCATTCAACAAAGCCATTAAAAGCGAAAAGAAATTAGATTCAAATTTGTTGAGTATTTTGGCAATGGCTTCGATATGATGATTGATACGCATTCGCATCTTTATTTAGAAGAATTTGACGCAGATAGAGTCGAGGTTGTGGAACGGGCAAAGGAGGCAGGAATAAAACATCTTGTTTTGCCAAATGTTGACAAAGAAACTATCTCTGCATTATTTGCCACAAAACAACAATTCCCCGACTATTGTTCTTTGGCAATGGGATTGCATCCAACGTCGGTTGGGAAAGGCTTTAAAGAGGACCTTTTATGTATTGAAAAAACTTTTTCAGAGGAGAATTTTATTGCTATCGGCGAGATCGGTTTGGATCTGTATTGGGACAAAACTTTTCTTAAAGAGCAAATTGCTGTTTTTGAGCAACAACTACAATGGGCGGTAGATTTGCATTTGCCTGTCATTATCCACAATCGCGAAGCAACTAACGAAATTTTTGCTTCGCTACGGAAATTCAGCGGAAAAGTAAATGGTGTTTTTCATTGTTTTTCGGGTGATGAATATGAGGCAAAAAAGATGTTGGATTTTGGTTTCAAATTGGGAATAAACGGAATTGTTACGTTCAAAAAATCTGCTTTGCCACAGGTTTTGAAAAAGTTAAAGTTAAGTGATTTGCTGCTAGAAACGGATATGCCTTATCTTGCGCCAGTACCTCACCGAGGGAAGCGTAATGAGTCGGCATTTATGCAACAAACTGCATTGAAATTGAGCGAAATTTTTGAGACAAATGTATCTGAAATAAAAAGAGTTACAACAGAAAATGCCATAACTCTTTTTCGTCTTTCAATTTTTTGATTAGTCTAGTTTTAGAACTGCTAAAAAGGCTTTTTGCGGAACAGAAACCGAACCAATTTGCTTCATACGTTTTTTCCCTTTTTTCTGTTTTTCGAGCAACTTTCTTTTTCGGGAAACGTCGCCACCGTAACATTTTGCTGTTACGTCTTTTCTAACGGCTTTCACAGTTTCTCTTGCAATGATTTTTGCTCCAATGGCTGCTTGAATGGCAATGTCAAATTGCTGACGAGGAATCAATTCCTTTAGTTTTTCGCACATACGACGACCTAAGTTATAAGCGTTGTCAAAATGAATCAACGACGACAAAGCATCAACAGGTTCTCCGTTGAGCAAAATATCAAGTTTTATCAACTTCGATGGGCGATATCCATTGGTATGATAGTCAAACGATGCGTAACCTTTAGATATTGATTTCAGTTTATCGTAGAAGTCAAAAACAATCTCGCCAAGAGGCATATCGTAAATAAGTTCCACTCTGTTCCCAGAAATGTAATCTTGCTTTACAAGTTCGCCTCGTTTCCCTAAACAAAGTGTCATTATTTGTCCGATGTAATCAGTTTTAGTAATGACCGAAGCTCGAATATAAGGTTCTTCGATTCTATCTATAAGTGTAATATCAGGAAGCCCCGAAGGATTATGAACTTCAAGTTCATCACCTTTTTTAGTAAAAACTTTATAAGAAACGTTCGGAACGGTTGTAATAACGTTCATATTAAATTCGCGATCAAGACGTTCCTGAACAATTTCCATATGAAGTAACCCTAAAAATCCGCATCGGAAACCAAATCCGAGAGCAATGGATGATTCGGGTTCGAATGTAAGCGACGCATCGTTGAGTTGAAGTTTTTCCATCGATGCTCTTAAATCTTCAAAATCCTCTGTTTC
>JAGCAG010000031.1 GCA_017652785.1 Paludibacteraceae bacterium
ATTTTTGAAATCGCGTTCTCGCTTTTTGGCTTTTTCGATGTCACCCTCCATCTTTCCTGCACAAATACATCCTACGTTAAGCGTTCCACTATAATTGTTATGTACCATATGATGTACGTAGCGTATGATTTGATATCCACACATTTCGCAAACACCACAAGGTGCACCTAAATCAGTAACCCCAACACAATACCAACCTTCGTGTGGAACGTCATCTCTTTTCCACAAATTTGGAGTGTTAGCGAGTTTCTCTTGCAATGCGGTATCATCTATCATTGATTCTCTTGTTGAGGGCTGCTCTTGGGGTTCGGGATCATTATTGCCTTTGTTGTTCTCTAATTTAGGCAACGCGGCAATAATCCGTTCCTGCGCTTCGAATTCAGTGTTTGGAGTATCGCTTTCTTCACTTTTTTCACTTTTTGACAAGGGAACTTCGGTTATACTTGCATCCTTATGAGAATCCAATGTTTTCATTTCATGCGAAGAGAAATAATTATTTGAAAGTGTTCGAGGTTGAGAGAATTTATCAAATTTTACAACAAGACTTCCTTTGCTTTCATTTTTTGCAACGACGACTCCTTTTCCGAAAATATGATGCTCAACACTCTCTCCAACAGATTTTTGACTGTCATTTACATCGGTTTTGTTTGTTCTATTTATATATCCTTTAGCCTCACGCAAAAGTTCATCATCAATAACGCCAATTCGTTTGTAGTTCTCAGCGCCGATTTCGTCGAGAAAACGAGAGGGTAATTTTTTAGTTCCATTTTGCGAAAAGCCTTCTGAATCCATTAAAAACAACCGCTCCTTTGCGCGAGTTATAGCAACGTAACAAAGCCGTCTTTCTTCTTCAAGACCGAGTTGTTTCCTCTCTTCGATTGTTTTGGCGGAAGGAAAAATCCCTTCGCTTAATCCTACGATAAACACAACCGGAAATTCCAAGCCCTTTGAAGAATGGATTGTCATAAGCTTTACCGTATCTCGTCCTTTTTCTTCATCTTCGGCAGATTGCAATGCTAATAATTGCAAAAATTCCGACAAGGAGATTTCCTCGCCGTAATTGCTTTCAAACTCACTTGCTATGCGTTTGAGTTCTGCTAAATTTTCTAAACGCTCTTCGTCTCCCAGTTCTCTTATGTATTGCTCATATCCCGAGTTCATGCAAACTTCTTCAACAATCTGAGAAATTCTCATGGTGCTTTTATTTTTTCTTAAGTTATCAATAAAAGAAACGAACTGTCCCACACCGCTATTGCGAAAAACAGAATCTCCGGTGTGATTTTTCAAGGTGGAATACAAACTGGGACTTTCTGATTCCATAAAAATTGATATCTCATTTTCTCTTAGTGTTTCAAGAGATGTCATTTTTCCTCTTCCGAATTTTCTGCGAGGTGTATTGATAATTCTCTTAAAGGAGAGATCATCATCAAACTCGATCAAACGTAAGTATGCTATAACATCGAGAACTTCCATCCGTCTGAAGAATTTAACTCCTCCGAAAATTTCATAGGGTATTCCACTTTCAACAAGCTTTTTTTCGACGATTCGAGAGAGAAAAGAAGAACGATAAAGAATTGCAATGTCAGAATATTTATATTTTTGAGATTTTACCAGTTTTTTTATCGTGTCTGAAATGATGTCAGTTTCTTCGCTATCACTTTTTGAATGATAATGATAAACTTCAGTTCCGTTAGCTGCCAATGTAAACAAGTCCTTTTTTAACCTCATTTCATTTTTATCAATCAAAAAATTGGCGCATTGCAAAATCTGCGGAGTGGAACGATAATTTTGATTTAAAAATATTGTCTGACATCCTGCATGGTCTTTATCAAAGTCAACCAG
>JAGCAG010000032.1 GCA_017652785.1 Paludibacteraceae bacterium
ACCAAGGAAGTGCTCTACCACTGAGCTATAACAGCAGTGAGCGGAAAACGGGACTCAAACCCGCGACCCCCAGCTTGGAAGGCTAGTGCTCTATCAACTGAGCTATTTCCGCAAAAAAAACTTCCGTTTTTTAAACAAAGTTTCGTGGGCAGTGATGGATTCGAACCACCGAAGTCGAAAGACAGCTGAGTTACAGTCAGCCCCATTTGGCCACTCTGGTAACTGCCCAAGAATCACAAAGAACTCCTTTTGAGCCTCTTGTCGGATTCGAACCAACGACCCCGAGATTACAAATCACGTGCTCTGGCCAACTGAGCTAAAGAGGCAATTTCAACATCAAAAAACGATGCCAAAATGGTTTGCAAATGTAGAGATTTATTTTTGATTGAACAAAGAATCTCTACATTTTTTTATTTTTTTACAGAAAGCAAGATAAAAGGCTATAAAGCAACCGATTATTATTTCTTATTTTTTTGCTTTATTATTTGTTTTTGAAGAGCCTCTATAGTTTTATCAATAGCCTCCTCAAACGTATCACACACTTTTGATGCAAAAAAATCAGAATCAGATGTTTTTACTTTTATCTCAACCTCTTTATTCTCCGCCGTTTCTGGCTTTACCAATTTCATAAAAACATCAACTATTGAATTTTCTCCACACAATTTTTCCAATTTCGCAATTTTCTTTTGCACATAGGCTTCCAATTTTTCAGAAGCATTAAACTTAATTGATTGAATGTTTAGTACCATAATAATTAAATTTTAGCCCCGCGGATGGGATTGTTTATAAATAGATTGTAACTGTTCAAAAGTTGAATGTGTGTAGATTTCAGTTGCAGCCAAATTTGCGTGTCCCAAAATAGTCTTTACAACATTCAAGTCTGCACCATTATTAAGCATCGTGGTCGCAAAAGTATGTCGCAAAACATGAGGACTTCGTTTTTGCAAAGAACTCACCCCCGACATCAACAACTTGACAATATGATAAACTTTTTCGCGATATAACTTTTCCCCTTTCTCATTTACAAAAAGAAATTCACATTCGGATTTTACAACTTTATCACGAACACTTATATACTTTTTTATCGCTTCAAGAATATTCTTACCAACAGGAATTAACCTTTGCTTATTTCGTTTTCCCACCACCGAAATATTTCGCAAAACAAAATCGACATCTACATTTTTAATCAAAACCAACTCAGAAACACGAATCCCAGTTTGATAAAAAAGATCTATAATCAACCAATTTCTAATTCCCTCAAAACTATCTTCAGCAAGTTCTATCTCCAAAACCGCATCCAACTCTTTTTCCTTAAAGAAATAAGGCAAAGATTTCTTCAATTTAGGAACAACAACTTCTGCAACAGGATCGTAAGGCTCTTTCCACAACTTTTCGTTGAGAAAACGATAAAAAGAACGAAGTGTTGAAATTTTTCGATTAATTGTACGAGGAGATTCTCCTCCTTCCATCGACTCTAAAACCCACTGACGAATGTCCCCCGAAGTTATTGTTTTAGGGTTAAAATCAACAGAATATTGCTTCAAAAACGAACAAAATTTCTGCAAATCAGTCTTATACGACAAAACAGTATGAGAAGAATAATTTTTCTCATACTGTATATATTGCAGAAAAGACGTTATCATAACGATAAGCTTTAAAAACCTGCAACGAATTTACAACAAAAAAAATGAAAATAAAAATATTTTTTCAATTTTTTGTTTTTATTCAGCAGAACGTTGCAACTGCTGAACATAAATGGCGTGCATTTTTTGTTCACGTTTCAAAACAGAGGGTTTTGTAAATGCTTGACGTTTGCGCAATTCTTTAACAACTCCCGTCTTTTCAAATTTACGTTTGAACTTTTTCAATGATCTTTCAATGCTTTCGCCTTCTTTTACAGGAACTACAATCATGGTATAAATATTTAATTTGTTTTTCTAAATAATGGTCGGCAAAATTAGACAAACTTTTTTATTTCACAAAATAAGAAACAAAAAAGTTAAAAACTTTTATTTTCATCAATTTCATATCATCAAAATAGAACTATCTCCATAACTGAGAAAGCGAAAATTATTTTGTAAAGCATAATCATAACACTTCATCCAATCACCTTTCAAAAAAGCTGAAACAAGCAAAAGCAAAGTACTTTTGGGTTGATGAAAATTAGTAATTAACTTTTCTACAACACGGAATTGATAACCTGGAACAATCATTATTTGAGTACTTATATGCAAAAACTCCAAGCTATTTCGGAACATAAAATCTTCCACAATACTTAAAGCGTCAAAAACAGACAACGAATATTCCTTTTCATAAGGTTCCCATTGTGAAATACACAAATCTTGCTTAGATAAATTTGGATTCTCAGCCAGCTGGCATCCCACAAAATACAAACTCTCAAGCGTCCTCACCGAAGTTGTTCCTACCGCAACAGCTTTTCCGTTATGAGCAATAAGTTGACTCAAGAACTTCTTACTCAATACAATATGCTCCGTATGCATATCGTGATCCACAATCATTTCATTTTTAACAGGTTTGAAAGTCCCTGCTCCAACATGAAGTGTAACTTCTCCTAAATCAACTTTTTTTTGTTTTAACCTTGACAAAACAGATTCTGTAAAATGCAAACCAGCCGTAGGCGCTGCAACCGAACCTTTAATTTTTGAATAAACGGTTTGATAAGTTTGTTTATCGCTGTCCTGTGTCGCTCTATTTAAGTATGGAGGAATTGGCAACTCTCCAAAAAATTCCAACACATCAGCAAACGTAAATTTTGAATCATTCCATTCAAAATCAACCAAATAATTATTTCCAATAGATTTTTGTTTTGTTGCTGTAAGTATGATAGATTTTCCATTAACAAAAAATTCTTTCATCAACGAATCGGCTTTCCAACGGCGCAGATTTCCTATCATACAAATCCAAGAACATTTTTTTGTTTCCTGAAAAGCTATAGCATAATCATTTGGCAAAAAAGGTTCTAAACAAAATATCTCAATATTTGCTCCCGTTTCTTTCTTAAAATTCAGGCGCGCTTGAATTACCTTTGTATTATTAAAAACAACAAGTTCATTTGGAGATATAAAATCCACTACATCATAAAATTTTTTAGTAGAAATTTCTCCTTTCTGATAAACTAATAAATTTGACTCGTCTCGTTTTGACAAAGGGAATTTTGCAATTTTTTCATCAGGCAAAACATAGTCAAAATCACTAATTTTTATATTTCTAGGATTTTCCATTACCGACTACTGCTCTTTTCTGCATAATAAACATCAGCCGCCATTTCGAGTTGTTCATACCATGCATCTCCAAATTTTCTCACAAAAGCCTCTTTCAAAAATTTATATGCTGGCAGTTTTTCTTTCTCTCCCAATAAATTCGCACACTTACAAATGTTCCAAGAATGAAAATTAACCGCTGTAAAACGGGCATATTTAGTCAAACGAGCTGGATAAAGATGACAAGAAATTGGTTTTCTAAAAAAAGTTTTTCCCTCTTTCCATGCTTTCTCTATTGCACATTTACAAAACCCTTTTTCGTCTTTATAAGCAAAAACACACTCCTTTCCGTCTACAATAGAAGTAACCAAATCACCTTCTACATCAACATAAGACACTCCTTGATTCTTGATTATTTTTTTCGATTTCTCAGGTAAATCATTCCATATCAAAGGCAAAACTTGCTCCAATTCTTCCAACTCTTCTTTTTCTAACGGAGCGCCAGAATCACCTTCCACGCAACAAATACCTTTACAAACAGCCAAATCACAACAAAACTGTTTATCAAAAAAATCAAAACTTACTATCGTATCGTCTATTTGTATCATTTTAGACAAAAATCTACTTACTCAAACTATTCAATGTTGCAATCTTTACAATAACCTGCATAGCTTTTTCCATCGAAGGAATGGGAATATATTCGTAACGGCCATGAAAATTATGTCCACCCGTAAAAACATTAGGGCAAGGCAAACCCTTGAAAGAAAGTTTTGCCCCATCCGTACCTCCACGAATTGGTCTAATTTTAGGTTCAACTCCAACCTCCTCCATTGCGCGAAAAGCCAAATCAACGATATGTTTAACTGGTTCTATTTTTTCACGCATATTGTAATACTGATCTTCTATTTCAAGAGTTGCTGCATTTTTACCAAATTCAGCAACAATTTTATTCACAAGATGTTGAAACTCTTTTTTTCTACGCTCAAAACGATCCCTGTCATGATCACGGATAATGTAATTCATTGTTGTTTTTTCCACATTTCCGTCAATACTAATCAGATGATAAAAACCTTCGTAACCTTCTGTATGTTCTGGTGTTTCATGACGTGGCAACATTGATGTGAATTGGTGAGCTATGCGAATCGAATTAAGCATTTTATGTTTAGCATATCCAGGATGAACGTTTCTACCAAAAAAAGAAACCTTTGCTAAAGCTGCGTTAAAATTCTCATACTCCAATTCACCAATTTCTCCACCATCAATTGTGTACGCCCAATTTGCTCCAAATTTTTGAACATCAAAATGATCAGCCCCCTGACCAATTTCCTCATCAGGAGTAAAGGCAACACGGATTTTACCATGTTTTTCATCTGGATGCTGAATTAGATATTCTAATGCTGTAACTATTTCTGCAATTCCTGCCTTATCGTCAGCACCAAGTAGAGTTTTTCCATTTGTAACAATAATATCTTGTCCTTTATACTGTTCAATTTCTGGAAAATTTACCGTTGACAACAAAATATTTTCTTCCTCATTCAGCAAAATATCTTTTCCATCGTAGTTTTGTACAACACGGGCTTTAACATGCCGTCCACTCATATCTGGGCTCGTATCCAAATGAGCAATAAAACCAATTGTTGGTAAGCTCTCCGTACAATTCGCTGGCAGAGTTGCCATCACATAGCCATTTTTATCCACTTCGACATCTTCCAAACCAATACTCTTGAGTTCGTTCGCCAACGATTGAGCAAAAATCATTTGCCCCGGCGTACTCGGAGTCATTTCTGTTTTTTCGTCAGAAGTTGTCGTAAACGACACATACTTCAAAAAACGTTCTACAATGTTCATCGTTTGTTGATTAAAAAAATATCTTTTTTTACTGCTGAACCGAAAAAGAAAAAACATCCATAATTGCCGTTTCCATAATGGATGCTATTTCGTAATCCGCCATTGTCCCCTTCATTCCTTGTAGAAGATTTTCCAATGCAGTTCTAAAATCAGAAGCTTGCACCAACATATTTTGAGCAACTCGTTTCTCAATTTGTTTCTTTTCATCAAACGAAACAAAGTTAACCTTACAACGATACCATTTATCTCCAACTCCATTAGAAAAAAGTTCTGCAATTTTTGCACGTTTTATATTTGCAACCACAAACTCGCCAGAAACAAAGGGTTTAATCTCCCTTGTTATGCGTTCTTCGGCCTCTGTAAAAGAAATCGCATCAACCAAATAAGGTTCGGTCACTTTTTTTATCAATCCATCTTCGCCCATTCTGTCGAACGAAACTTTGCATTCAAACCAATTATTCATCTCTCTGTAAAATTTACATTCCAAACGCTTGTTTTACACTATCCACATAATCCAATTTTTCCCAAGTAAAAAGTTCCACTTCCATTGTTTTACTTCCACTAAACTTGGAATTAAATGTTTTTTTCTTCACTTCAGGAGTTCTACCTAAATGTCCATAAGATGCTGTTTCTGCATAAATTGGAGTACGCAATTTCAATCGTTTTTCTATTGCTTTTGGACGAAGGTCAAAAATCTGAGAAACCTTTTTAGCAATTTCTCCGTCCGACATAGACAAATGTGATTTTCCATAAGTATTAACATAAACACTCACTGGCTCAGCAACACCAATTGCATAAGAAATTTGCACCAAAATTTCATCCGAAATTCCTGCCGCAACAAGATTTTTTGCAATATGTCGGGCTGCATAAGCAGCAGATCGGTCTACTTTTGATGGATCTTTTCCAGAAAAAGCTCCACCTCCATGAGCACCTTTTCCTCCATATGTATCAACTATAATTTTTCGACCAGTGAGTCCCGTATCTCCATGAGGGCCTCCGATTACAAATTTTCCAGTAGGATTAACCAATAAGATATAGTCATCATCTAAAAGTTTTGCTGCTTTTTTATTTTTTGAAAAAACTCTTGGAATCAAAATATTTTTCACGTCCATTTTGATTTTTTCGACCATTTCCTCATCAGCTTCCAATTGATTTTCTCTTTTAATAAATTCATCATGCTGAGTCGAAATCACAATCGTATGTATTCGCTGAGGATAACCTGCATCATCATATTCAATAGTAACTTGTGATTTTGAATCAGGACGAAGATATGTCATCTCTTTGCCTTCTTTACGAATAGCTGCCAACTCCACCAAAAGCTGATGTGCAATATCCAATGACATCGGCATATAATTTTCGGTTTCATTGCAAGCATAGCCAAACATCATACCTTGATCTCCTGCTCCTTGACTCATAGGATCTTCACGTTCTACTCCACGATTGATATCTGCCGATTGTTCGTGAATTGCCGAAAAAATCCCACAGGAATTACCATCAAACATATACTCACTTTTCGTATAACCAATCTTATTGATTACATCTCGTGCAACAGATTGAACATCAACATTTGTCGTAGATTTAACTTCTCCACCTAAAACAACTTGTCCCGTAGTAACAAACGTTTCACAAGCCACCTTAGAATCGGGATCAAATGCCAAAAATTCATCAAGGATAGCATCTGAAATTTGATCAGCAACTTTATCTGGATGACCTTCTGAAACTGATTCTGATGAAAATAAATAACCCATAATAAAAACTTTCTTCTTCTGCACAAACGCAATTAAACATTAAAACTTATGGGAAATTTTGACTGTAAGGAATGTAAAAAAGTCATTTTTTAGCATTTTTTACTGTGGTTGCAAGCAGTCAAATCTTTCCACATTTTCGGCAGCGAAGTTACAAAAAAATATCATTCAAAACGAAATAAAAAACAAACTTACATTCATTAATATATTTTTCAATACTTTTGTAATCCTCATCTTTTAAGAAGCAAAACAATGCCTAAAAAGAATATACATACAATTATAAACAACAAAAATTTCTGCATGAGTTCCTACCTAGCTTTCCGCTATATTGAGCGCGAAGGGATGGATTTTTACGAAGGACTTCATCACGAAAACATACCGCTACCAGCTCCAAAGCAATTCACTTATGTGCATACTGCAGAGGAGATTGACACGGCTATCCAAAAAGTGTTTGATTCTCTCAAAGGCGAGAAATTAGGTATCTGTCTTTCTGGAGGTATGGATTCTGCTATTTTGGCTGCTTATATGCGCGGTTGCGATGCCTATACCTTCCGTTTCTTAGGTGGCGAGTATCAGAAAGAAGAACTAGCTCGTGCAGAATATTATGCACAATATTACGGGTTGAACCTCCACTACGTGGACATAGACTGGAATACCGTTGAGCAATATTTGCCCATCGTGATGCGTACAAAGAACGCTCCTGTTCACTCCATCGAGCCACAACTCTACCAAGCCGCTATTCAGGCTAAAGCTGATGGCGTTACCCGCCTGATTGTAGGCGAGAGCAGCGACCTCATATTCGGCGGCATGGATCAATTGCTATCAAAGGATTGGACAGTAGAGGATTTTGCTAAGCGCTACACATTCCTCGACCCTGCATTAGTGCTCAAGCAACCAGAGGATATATCCTATCTCTATGAGCGCTATCGCCAAGGCGAGAAGATTGATTTCCTCCAATTCATGGACGATGTATTCAGTCGCGAATCATCTAGTTCCTACTACAATGCTTTCATGGCTGCTGATATGCCATATACTGATCCATATGCTCTGCTTCGCATGGCAGACCCATTAGATTTGAATCGTGTCCGTAATGGAGAATCTAAATATTTGGTACGCGAGTTAATGCAAATCAAGTACCCAGAAATTCCTGTGCCCAACAAAGTTCCAATGCCTCGCCCCGTGGATACGTACTTCAAGGATTGGCAAGGTCCAACTCGCCCAGAGTTCCGTCGCGATATTGACATGACTCAACTCACGGGCAATCAGAAATGGCAACTCTATTGCTTGGAGCAATTCCTCAATATGTACGAACCTATCACCATCGGCTATACCACAGGCGTTTATGACTTATTCCATATAGGTCACCTTAATCTACTGCGCAAAGCCAAAGCACAATGCGACTACCTGATTGTTGGCGTTTCTACTGATGAATTGGTAAGTTACAAGCACAAGCATGCAGTCATCCCATTCGAAGAACGAAAAGAGATTGTAGGTGCCATTCAGTATGTGGACGAGGTAGTTACCCAAGAGAATATGAACAAGATGGAAGCATGGGAAAAATACCATTTTGACGTCATGTTTGTAGGCGATGATTGGAAGGGTACCGACAAATGGAACAAAATAGAGGCCGACCTCAATGCCGTGGGAACAAAAATCGTCTATTTCCCATACACAAAAGGTACTTCGTCCACACTTATTAACGAAACACTACACAAACTACGCGGAGAATGAAACAATTCGCTAAGATCATAGCATACCTTTTTTGCTACATGGTTTATCCACTGTCTTACCTCATTCCTAGAACGAGTAAGATATTGGTTTTTGGTTCGTATAGGGGAGGATTCAATGACAATTCCAAATATCTGTTTATCTACGCCAACGAACACATTAAGAACCGTAAGCTCATATGGATTTCTACTAAAAAATCTACTATTGCGCATATCCGTAGTTTGGGGTATAAGGCATACTTTGTAGCATCATTCAAGGGTTTATGGTATGCACTTAGAGCTAAATATTGGTTCGTTAATTCCTATTCATCGGATATAGCTTTCTGCCTCGCAGGTAGTGCTAAGATCGTCAATCTTTGGCATGGCGTACCTATGAAAGCCATTGAGTTTGGCATCACAAAAGGGGATTTGGCGAAACGATATGTACAGCGAGATATCCGTGACACATTCTTTCATCCTGCGCCATTCCGCCGCCCTGACTATATGGTATCTACTACAGATTTCTTTGATGGAGTATTCTCTCAATCCTTCCGCATTCGTAAAGAGCAATGTATTCAGACGGGTTGTCCGCGTAATATGCTTTTGAACAAGCCATTGGCAGAGGTGGAAGCATTTATCCAGAAACATGAATCAGCAGCCACCAAGCAGTTGGTAGCACATATCCAGCAATATGACACTGTATTAGTGTATATGCCTACTTGGCGTGATTCGCAGCGCGAGTGTTTTGCTAATGGATTTGATCTCAATGCCCTCAATGCTTGTGCGGCGAAGCAGAACGCGTGTGTCTTAATGAAACCACATGCCAATACAATCATTGACAAATCGATAGAATATAGTAACCTTATTTTCTTAGATGGCAATGTGGACATGTATTGCATTCTACCATACACCCATGTACTGATTACAGACTATTCGTCCATTCTATATGACTATATCCTTATGCCAGAGAAGCATGTTATTCTATTTCATTATGATTTCGAGGAATATGTAAATAGCCGTGAATTTATCTTCGATATCCAAGATAACATTGTCGGAAGAAAAGTCTATACTTTCGACGAATTACTCGAAGTTATCACCAATGCAGACTACTCTATCAGCCAAAATGACCTACAACGCATTCTTACTAAATTCTGGGGGAAAACTACTGAGATAGATAGTTGCCATAGTATTTTAGAGAATCTAAAATTCATTTCTTAGAGCATCAAAAAAAAGAAAACCAATCAAATTGATTGGTTTTTTTCTTTAAAAAAATGAATTCCTATTTATTTCGCAAGAACATCTTTTACAGCTTCATTCAAAACCATTTCTTCTTGGAAAATATATGCACCTGTCTTTGGCGATTTTACCATCTTAATCACCTTTGCATAACCTCTACCCTCACCTCTTTGCAAGGTTGCAACCGCTTTCTTTGCCATAGTTTATCTTATTTTATTTCTTTATGAACAGTTACTTTTCTCAAAATTGGGTTGTATTTTTTCAACTCCAAACGTTCTGTAGTGTTTTTTCTATTCTTTGTTGTAATATAACGAGAAGTTCCCGGCATACCACTATCCTTATGTTCTGTACATTCAAGAATCACTTGCACTCTATTTTCTTTTCCTTTCTTTGCCATTTTCAGTTTCTCTTTAAAAATTACAAACTCAAATATCCTTTTTCAGCTGCTTTACGTATTGCAGCATCTAAACCAACTTTGTTGATCAAACGCAAACCTGCAGCAGATATTTTTAAACTAATCCAACAATCTTCTTCTACCCAGTAGAATTTTTTAGAAAACAAATTCACATCAAAAGTACGTTTAGTACGACGCTTTGAGTGAGAAACATTGTTTCCTACCATTGCTTTTTTTCCAGTAATTTGACAAATTTTCGACATTGTATTTTATCTTTATATATTTCTCCAAAAATAGACCGCAAAAGTACTACTTATTTTTGAATAAGCAAAATAATTTAGTTTTTTAATCATAAAAATTAAAAAAAAGAAAAACTGTATAATTAACAACAAAATCAAAACAAATTATCAAGATATTGTATTTATTAACTAATTTTGTAGAACTTAAAACTAAACGAATTATGTGGCTTTTTGTGGTTATTGTTGGTTGAAAGATTATGATTTTTAGATAAATTTGGAATAACAGATAACAACCACCACTTCCGTTTACAATAAGCAGTATGTTCTCCGTTTTCTATTACTTTGGAATGAAAGGAGCAATTGAAGATATAAAAGCAGAAGAGGAAGCGAAAAAGACAGGTGGAGAACCACAATACAAAACAATAGGACAAATCACAAATATGCACAAAAAAGCATAGCAACGATAAAACAAAGTGCCTTATACGAACAAACAACGATATAAGGCACTTTTTGTTTTTGCAGAGGCAACAAGTAAACATACCATCTCAAACTTCTACCTTTTTTTCGTACTTTTGCACAAATATTTATGGAACGGATTAGATTTTTGAGTTTTGGGAGTGGGAGCAGTGGAAATTGTTACTTCGTGGGCAATGCCGAATATGGTTTTTTTGTTGATGCAGGCATATCTCCTCGTAAAATAAAAGCAGAACTCAAAAAACACCAGATTCAGTTGGAGAAAATACTCGGTATTTTCATTACGCATAGCCACTTCGACCACACAAAATTTATAAGCGCTTGGGGAGAGAAATACAAAATACCTATTTTCACAACAGAAAAAGTTCATGTAGCGATAGAGAATAATCCTATGATTTCTCAAAAACTCTCAGCTTCAAGCAAAAGACATATTGTCCATTTGGAGAAAAACATCATAAAAGACTTTTCAATTGAATGTTTCCACGTACCTCACGACACACACGATTGCGTAGGATACACGTTTCAATTAAAGAACAAACGTCTAACAATTATTACTGATATGGGCATAATTTGCGACTATGCAAAAGAACAAATACGTCAAGCAAACTATTTAGTTATAGAAGCCAATTATGACGAAATGATGCTTCGCAATGGAATTTATCCCAACTCTCTAAAACGTCGTGTTTTAAGTAATGTTGGACACTTGAGCAACGAACAAGCAGCAAAAGGATTAGTCGAAAACTGGCACAAAGACTTAGAAGCTGTTTTTCTTTGCCATTTAAGCGGAGAAAATAATTCTCCAAAACTCGCGCAAGAAACTGTTCTTAACGAATTAAAGAACCACAACATTCTGCCGAAACTACTTCTTCCGTTAGAGAGAACAACTCCCTCTGATTTGTATATTTTTGAATAATTGTTCTTTTTTAGATTTTCACAATTCCTGAAAAACCCATAAACGCCATTGCCAAGATACCAGCAGCAATAAGCGCAGAAGGAATCCCTTCCATCGACTTAGGAACTTTTACAAACGAAAGTTGTTCACGAATCCCAGCAAATAGCACCAATGCCAAACCAAATCCAATGGCAGTAGAAATGGCAAAAACGACACTTTCGAGCAGTGTAAAATTCTTTTGTATTACCATAATGGCCACACCAAGGATAGTACAGTTTGTGGTAATCAGTGGCAAGAATACACCTAAAGCTTGATAAAGCGATGGCGAAATTTTCTTTAGTACAATTTCGACCAACTGAACCAAAAATGCAATAACCAAAATAAATGCAATGGTTTGCATAAAACCAAGTCCAAGAGGTTCAAGTAGACATTTTTGCAAAATAAACGTAACAATTGTTGCAATAGTCATTACAAAAGCCACTGCACCTGACATTCCTATTGCAGTATCCATCCGTTTTGAAACTCCAAGAAATGGACAAATCCCCAAAAATTGGGACAAAACAATATTATTCACAAATACTGCTACAACAAATATAATAAGATAATGTGCCATGATTTTTTACACGTTTTGGGTTCTACTTTTTATTCTATTTACTATTGCTATCAGAAGTCCGAGAGCTATAAAAGCTCCTGGAGCCAATACAAAAGCCAACATTCCATATTGTTCAGGATAAACCGAAACACCAAAAATCATTCCCGTTCCTAATAGTTCTCTAATAGAACCAAGCACTGTGAGTGCAAAGGCAAAACCAAGTCCATTGCCAAGCCCATCAACCGCAGAAAGCATGAAATTATTTTTTGCAGCAAAAGCCTCTGCCCTACCAAGAACAATACAATTGACTACAATAAGAGGAATGAACAAACCTAATGTTTCATAAATAGCAGGCATATAAGCATGCATTGCCAATTCCAATACAGAAACAAAGGTCGCAATAACAACAATATAAGAGGGGATGCGCACTTTATCGGGAACTATGTTCTTGATAAGTGAAATCGCAACATTTGAACAAATCAGCACAAAAGTTGTTGCGAGCCCCATACTCATTCCATTTATTGCAGATGAGGTCGTTCCAAGAGTTGGACACATACCCAAAAGCAAAATAAACGATGGATTCTCTTTTATAAATCCATTCAAAAAAACTTTAATCGCTCTACTCATCGTTTTTCCCTCCTATTTCGTTTCCAATTGTACGGAATCATACATCAAAACATGTTTATTTGTATCAACACAAATGCTATCTATCTGCGAAGAGACCTTTGTGTTTTCAATAATGCTATTTTTATTTGTATCTTGTAATTGTGTCGCACTTCCTATAGCATCAACTTCTTCAAAAGATTGAGATGGAGTTGTTACAACCTTAACCTCTGTCTTTTGAACTTTTTTAACAACGTTCTTCTCCTCTGTCACAAATTCCAATTTTTCTTCCTTTTGCACAGAGTCGCACGACAATGAATCCTGAACAGTGACAATGCTGTCGCACATTACTTGCTCTTTCTTCTGCTGCAATGGAGATGCTTTTAAGAAAACAGAATAAGCACTATTTACTGCATTCAAAAAAGCGCGCGAACTTATCGTCGCAGCCGTTATTGCATCTATTGTTCCTCCATCATTTCTAACAGCCAAATTTCCTTGCATCATATGCCCAACAATAGAACTTTCTCTTTGAAGTTTTTTTACCTCAAAACCAAAAATCCGTTCAACCAAACTTGGAGTTATCTCTTGTTGAGGTTTGAACCATTCTTCCATTTTGGTCCCAAGTCCCGGAGTTTCTTTTTGCTCCAAAACAGCATAATTCAAAATTTTTCCATTAGGAGCAAAGCCAACCATCACTCGCACCAATCCGTTGAAACCACTGTTCGAAGAACTTTCCACCGCCGTTCCAACATAATCTTCACCTACAAAAGCATTATAAATCGTGTACTCTTTTTCATCCAAAACAACTACTTCCGACTTCAACTGAGCATTTTCCATTGGCAGAACTTCCGAAATCGCAGCCGTCTGTTTTTCCTTCGCGGATTGTTCTATCTCACTTTCTGTCAACGAGAAAAACGCAGATAAGAGTAATGCCGCCAACACACAAATCGTGGTCAGCACCAATGCCATATTTATAAAGTTCGATTCTAACTTTTTCATTTCTTTACCCTCCCAAAGCGTTTTGGTTTAACATATTTATTGATTATTGGAGTAAATGCATTCATTATTAAAATTGCAAACGACATTCCTTCAGGATATGCACCCCAAAAGCGAATAATCATAGTCAAAATACCGATAAACACGCCATATATAAGCATTCCTCTGTGCGACATTGGCGAAGTAACATAGTCGGTTGCCATAAAAATTGCACCCAACATCATTCCTCCTGACAACAAATGCACATAAAACGGTGGATATACCGAAGGATTAACCAATTGCATAATCAATGCAAACAAACCGGCCGAAAGTAAAATACTCACTGGAATATGCCAAGTAATCACCTTTCGAATGAGCAAATATACTCCTCCTAAAATTAGCGCAATAGCAGAAATTTCACCCATCGAACCTGCAGTATTTACAGTCAGCAAACTCACTACATCAGGAACCTGATTCAAAGAAACCGACGAACCATAAATTGCATTTTTAATCAAGGCCAAAGGTGTTGCCATAGTTTCTGCATCAAGGTAAGACGAAGCCCAACCTAACGGACGAGGCCAAGTAGTCATCTGAACTGGAAAAGAGAAAAGCAAAAACACCCGACCAACCAAAGCTGGATTAAATGGATTGTTTCCCAATCCTCCAAAGCTCATTTTGCCAATGCCGATAGCAACTGCCGAACCAATCACAACTATCCACCATGGGATATTTGATGGCAAATTGAACGAAAGCAACAATCCCGTCAAAAGAGCAGAATAGTTACCAAGAGTAAATTTGCCTTTTATCAAATATTTTTGAATTAAAAACTCAAAAAGCAAACATGAAAAAATAGCAGTAAGACTCACAATAAAAGCACCCAAACCAAACGAATACAAAGCAACAGCATAAGCAGGAAGGAGAGCAATTATGACGTCTCGCATATTTTTCTTTACTGAATCGCCACTATGAATGTGAGGCGAAGGAGAGATGGTTAATATATTATTCATATTTCTACTTTATTATCTAAAAAAACGTTATTCTTTTAAATTTCTCTCACGACGAATTTGCATCACTTTGGATTTACCAAAACGCACATAATCCAACAACGGACGATGAGATGGACATATATAACTACATGAGCCACATTCCAAACAATCGTAAATTGCCTCCTCTTCCGCTTCTTTCCACATTGCTTTTTCTGCCAACTTCATCATCAGATAAGGTTGCAAACCCATACAACAAACCTCAACACATTTTCCACAACGAATACAATTTTCCATTTCTTCGCGTTTGGATTCTTTGTTGTTCATAACCAAAATACCAGAAGTTCCTTTTGTAACAGGAGCGTTAAGGTTTGATACCGCCTTGCCCATCATAGGACCTCCAGCAACAACTTTCCCTGTGTCTATTGGTAATCCGCCTACTGAATCGAGAACAAACTGCATAGGAGTTCCCACCCGAACAAGCAAGTTTTTAGTCTGTTTGAGCGATTTCCCTGTTACCGTTACAACTCTCTCAACGAGAGGTTTATTTTTGACAATCGCTTCAAAAACTGCATATGCCGTTCCTACATTTTGAACAATAACTCCAACATCAATAGGTAACTGACCCGAAGGCAACTCTCGTCCTGTTGTTGCCACAATCAATTGTTTTTCACTTCCTTGCGGATATTTCAATTTCAAAGGACAAACCTCAACAGACATCGTTCTCGAAGACAAAGTCGTCATCAGTTCAATTGCATCAGGTTTATTGCTTTCTATCCCAATAATCACTCGGTTTACTTTAGTAGCCTTCATCAGCAACTGAATACCAATCATAATCTCTTTGCCTTTTTCCAACATCAAACGATGATCGCTTGTAAGGTAAGGTTCGCACTCCACAGCATTAATAATCAACGTATCGGCTTTCTTTCCTGCAGGTGGCATAAGTTTCACTTGAGTTGGAAAAGTTGCTCCACCCATTCCAACAATACCCGCTTCAGTAATTTTTTCTATAATTTCCTCACTCGAAAGATTAAACGTTCGGTCAATTTTGGCATTTTTATCTATAGTTTCTTCCCATTCATCGCCTTCAACTTCTATCTCTATAGCCGGTTTTCTTACTCCAAAAGCGTCTTCAAAATTATCAATCTTTACCACCGTACCCGACACCGACGAATGAATGTTTGCCGAAACAAATCCTGAAGATTTTGCTATAAGAGTTCCTACTTTTACCTTATCTCCCTTTCCAACAATAGGTGTTGCTGGAGCTCCTATGTGTTGCGAAAGCGGAATAACTACTCGAGAAGGTAACTGTCTTAAAGTTTCTATTGCTACGTTTGCCGAAAATTTATTGTCGGCAGGATGAATTCCTCCTATTTTGAATGTTTTCATTTCCATACTTATACCATTTTAGGAGTTTAAGTGTTCAATATTTGTCGTTTCTGTAGCAACTTTTCTGATAGGGAAGTTCAATGCTACAATTGCATTTGTAGGACATTCATCCACACATTTTCTACACAAACGACATTTTGTATAATCAATATAAGCAATATTGTTTTCAACAATTATCGCATCAAAAGCACAAACTTTTTGACATTTCAAACAGCCGATACAACCAACAGAACACGCTTTACGTGTAATGCCACCTTTATCTTTGTTGATGCAACTTACATAAATTCGGCGAGACTTTGGGCCCTTCTTGCGAAGTTCTATTACGTTTTTCGGGCACGCCTTCACGCAAGCACCACAAGCGGTACATTTTTCCTCGTTAACTTCGGGCAACATCGTTTGTGAATTTATGCTCAATGCTCCAAAAGTACAAGCTTCAACACAATCGCCCAAACCCAAGCAACCGTAAGAGCAACCCGTTTCTCCAGCATAGAGCGACGTTGCTATTGCACAACTTTTTGCTCCATCATACACGTTTGTTCTTGAACGGTTTTCGCAACTTCCACCGCAACGTACCACCGCAACCTTCGGATTTTCTTCAACAACCTCCAAACCTAAAATCGTTGCAATTTTTGACATTACTGCTCCACCACCAACAGGGCAAAGTTTACCTTCGAGCGTATCAGACTTTACGCAAGCGTCAGCAAAACCTCTACAACCTGGGAATCCACAACCTCCACAATTTGCACCCGGCAACGCAGCTTCTACCTCATCAACACGAGGATCTTCCTCTACCTTAAATTTCTGCGAAGCATAGTAAAGCACCGTTGCCGACACAATACCTATTGCTGCCAAAATTAAAGTTGATATCACTATTATGTTCATATGTTATAATTTAATTATTTCAAACGAAAATTTCTTTTTCAAACGTTTTTTGTTCATTGATAAAACAACATAATAAGGCAAAACTACTGACAAGGAAATTGTTCCAGAAAGAAGTTCGTTATCGATAAAAACACTCGCTATAAAAAGCGTTACCAAAATCAATAAAAAAGGCAACACATAAGCCAACAACACAGCATAAAGTCCCAACGAACTTTGTCCTATAAGCAAAACCTTATCTCCCTTTTTTATGTCATTTTTTGAGTAAAAAACTTCTATTATTTTATCTTCTTTTTCGGCGACCGAACAAGCGCCTTTGGCATGGCAACTCGCACAAGCTGCTTGTTGCTCTATTTTCACCAACACCATTTGTCCATCGCAAGATTCAACAACTCCCGTATGCTCCACAAAATCTGCCACCGTCAATCAATTTACTTTTTCTTTCAAAAAACAAAAGTACAAATTAAAATTGCTCTTCAATAAACAAAACAACTTTTTTGATAGTATATTTTTTTAAAGAATATTGACCCTCAAAAAACAAAAAAGTAAAGAATTAGCATTCTCTTTTTTAAGATAATAAAGTACTGATTTCTAAAAATTCTCCTTATCCAAAATAAATTCGCTGTCTTTAGACATTTTTCGTACCTTTGTGAGTCAAGAAAAAAAGCAAAGAAAAGAAATGAAAATCAAACAGTTGTTCTATCTTCCATGGTGGTTTGCTCAAGCACGTTTTTTCGGACGTAAACGGCCGTTGCAAACCGTACTTTTCATTAGCGATCGTTGCAATCTGCAGTGCAAACATTGTTCGGTATATCAGCAAGAAAACCAACACAATATGACTTACGACGAAGTTCGTCAGCATCTTGAGTATTCCTACAAATTAGGTTCTCGGTTTGTCGATTTCGAAGGAGGAGAGGTAATGATTTGGCGAGATGGTGAACGCAGAATCAACGATTTAATAAATCTTGCGAAGGAGATTGGTTTCTTTTCTGCAACCATCACTACCAATGCCCAATTGCCATTTGCGGGTTGCAACGCCGACAGCATTTGGGTTAGTCTCGACGGCATCGGCCCTTATCACGAAGCAGTACGAGGTAAAGGAACTTTTACTCGCTTGGAAAAGAATATCGCTTCGTGTGAGCACAAACACCTTAGTGTCAACATGGTAGTTAATACACTCAATTATGAAAGCGTTGATGAAACCATAGAATATGCACGACAAAATCCCGCCATTGAAATGATTTCGATTAACTTTCATACTCCATTCCCCGAAACGGAATATTTAATGATTGACCCGAAACTTCGCAATGAAATCATCGATCGTGTTATCGATTACAAAAAACGTGGCTACCCGATAATGAATTCCTTTTCTGGTCTAAAAAAGATGAAAAATATGAGTTTCAAAAAACGTTGTTGGGTAACAAATTTTGTTTATCCCGATGGCTCGCACGGCAACTGCATTGGCGAAGGCACTGCCATTTGCAACGACTGCGGATTCTGTATGGCTGGAGAAATGGCTTCGGTTTTCAACTTCTGCCCCGATACTATTTTTGCAGGTCTCAAATTGCGCGGATAACTCATTTTCTATGACTAAAAAAGAACGTTATTCGGAAGTAATCGCTTGGTTCGAGAAGAATATGCCTATAGCAGAAAGCGAACTCAACTTCTCCAATCCGTTTGAATTGCTTGTTGCCGTAATTCTTTCGGCTCAATGCACCGACAAACGTGTCAACATGGTCACTCCTCAGCTCTTTTACGACTATCCTACCGCCGAAGCAATGTCTGCGGCAACACCCGAAGTGATTTTTGAGCACATTCGCAGCATTTCCTACCCGAACAACAAAGCCAAACACTTAGTTGGAATGGCACGAATGCTTGTTAGCCAATTTGATGGCGAAGTCCCAAACAACACCGATGATTTGAAGAAACTACCCGGTGTGGGACGAAAAACTGCCAATGTGGTTGTTTCTGTAGCATTTAACCAACCTGCTATGGCTGTGGATACGCACGTGTTCCGCGTGGCAGAACGCATTGGACTCACCACCAACAGCAAAACCCCTCTGCAAACCGAGAAAGAATTAGTAAAACATATTCCCAAGCACCTGATAGCCAAGGCTCACCACTGGTTCATTCTGCACGGACGCTACGTCTGCACCGCCCGCAAACCACAATGCCACACTTGCGGATTGCAGAATGTGTGTAGGTATAATAAGAACAAAGAAAAGGCGTAAAAATTTACGCTGGGTTATTTCATAGGCAAAACTAATTTTTCTCAAAAGTATTATTTTTTTTCTTTTTTAAACAAAATCAATATTTATTTTTGGGCTATGCCCTCTATTTCCACCAAAAGTTCTGGACGACAGACATCCGATTGCACAAAAATCATTGCAATTCCCAAAGGGAGTTTATCGGTTACCTTTTTCACCGCCAAAAAGTC
>JAGCAG010000033.1 GCA_017652785.1 Paludibacteraceae bacterium
CAAAGTATGAAAACTCCTGTTGTGCTTATTCTTGGTGGTACCGACAAGGGCAACGACTATTCGGAAATAGAAATGCTCGTTCGCGAAAAAGTTCATACACTTATCTTCATGGGCGAAGACAATTCTAAACTGATTGATTTTTGGAAAGACCATTGCACTTGCCCCATGTATGATGTTCATTCTATTGAAGATTGTGTAGCAAAAGCTTACGAGGTGGCTCAAAGAGGCGATACAGTGTTGCTTTCACCTTGTTGTGCAAGCTTCGACTTGTTCAAAAATTACGAAGACCGCGGCGAACAATTCAAAAAAGCAGTAAGACAATTATAATTTAAGGGAAATGAGAGAAGCTTTACGAAAAATATTTAAGGGTGATGTTCTTGTATGGACTGTATTTATACTGCTACTTGTATTTTCAGTACTACAAGTTTTTAGTGCCATCAGTTACCTTACGTATCTTTCGTCTGCATATACTTCGCCTATACAGCAGCACATTATTTTCTTGATGGCTGGTGTTATTATTGTCATACTTTTTGTAAATGTAAAAATCTTTCGTCCTACTACAAAATTCTTTCGTATAGGATCATATTTTGGATTGTTGTTCTCGTGGGGACTACTTTTATACTTGCTTTCTAGGGGACAAAAAATAGGTGATGCTGCTCGTTGGTTGGAAGTTTTTGGTTTTACGATTCAGCCATCGGAGTTTGCTAAATTTTTCTTGATTATAACAATTGCCGATTTGCTTGATTCTAATTATTGTATTTTAGAAAAGGTGATTTCTTATTTTCGTAGGTCGGAGTTCTCTTTCTCGTCAAAGCAACAATTCGGTATAATCGTATTTTTATTTTTTGTAACGTGTATTCTTATTGCAGCAGAAAATCTTTCGACAGCAGTTTTGCTTGGAATTGTTGTTTTTGTAATGCTTAGTTTGAGTAATGTGGCTTGGAAAAAAATTGCTTTGTTGCTTGGAGGAATTGTAACAGTTATTATGATATGTTGGGGAATTTCGAAATTAGTACCCGAAGATGCAAAATCGGACAATGCAGCAGTTGCAAAAGTTGTTGGATTTTTACATCGTTTCCCTACTTGGGAGTCGCGTGTTGTAGAGTTTTTTAAACCCGATAGCGATGATAAATACAAGATTACAGACAAAAATAGACAAAATGTTCATGCACAACGTGCTATAGCAAGAGGTGGTTTTGCGAAGTTTGGTCCGGGAACGAGTATCGAACGCGATTATTTGCCTAATGCCTATAACG
The DNA here is from genome assembly GCA_017652785.1 of Paludibacteraceae bacterium. GTDB lineage: Bacteria > Bacteroidota > Bacteroidia > Bacteroidales > Paludibacteraceae > RGIG9608. Next base: position 1,257 of record JAGCAG010000033.1, read on the forward strand.
ATTTTATTTACGCAATAGTAGTTGAGGAGTATGGATTGCTAGGTGGCGTTATCATAATTGTACTTTTTCTTGGATTGTTGTTTAGGGCTCCAGCTATAGCGTGGCGACAGAAGTCGGAGTATGCATCTTTTTTGGTTTTTGGAGCTACTTTTATTATTGTTTTGCAAGCGTTTATAAATATGGCAGTATCTGTAAAATTGGGTCCTGTTACGGGACAACCTCTGCCATTGATAAGCAAAGGCGGTACATCTATCTTTTTTGTTTGTGCTTATTTTGGATTGATTTTAAATTTAAGTAAGAAAGAAACGGAAAACGAAAGTTTAATTGAAATAAAAAAAGGAAACAATGAAGACGAATTTCAGATTTTTGATTAGTGGAGGTGGCACAGGCGGACATATTTTCCCTGCTGTAAGTATTGCCAACGCATTGCGTGAGATGCACCCAAGTTGTGAAATTCTTTTTGTAGGCGCTCTTGGACGTATGGAAATGGAGCGTGTGCCTGCAGCAGGTTACGAGATTGTTGGTTTACCAGTACAAGGGTTCGACCGCAAAAATCTATTTCGAAACATTCCTATCGTCTGGAATTTGATGAAAAGTATGCGAAAAGTTCGCCAAGTTATCAAAGATTTTCGTCCCGATGTGGCTATTGGTGTAGGAGGATATGCAAGTGGCGCAGCTATGAAAGTGGCTGCACGTATGGGCATTCCTGTACTTTTGCAAGAGCAAAACGGTTTTGCTGGTGTAACCAATAAACTTCTAAAAAATGACGCAGCTAAGATCTGCGTGGCGTACGAAGGTATGGAGCGATTTTTTCCAGCCGAAAAAATAATTCTTACTGGCAATCCTGTTCGTCAGAATCTGACTCAAGGCTCTCGTGAAGAGGCTTATTCGCATTTTTCTCTTTCGCCCGAGAAGAAAACATTACTTATCATTGGTGGAAGTCTTGGAGCGAGAACAATTAATAACAGTGTAAAAACACACCTTCAACTACTTGCTGAAAGCGGTGTGCAAGTGATTTGGCAAACGGGTAAGTTTTACATTGACGATTGTAAAAAAGAAGCAGAAAAAATAGCTAACCCAAATCTGATTGTTACTGATTTTGTAAGCCGAATGGATTTGGCGTATGCTGTTGCCGATTTGGTAATTTCGCGTGCTGGTGCAAGTAGTATTTCCGAACTTTGTTTGCTTGGTAAACCAAGTATTTTAGTTCCATCGCCCAACGTAGCG
>JAGCAG010000034.1 GCA_017652785.1 Paludibacteraceae bacterium
GGCAGGTAGGGCTCCTACCGCGTGCTCCGTGGTGGCAGTTGGAACAATTTTGCTCAGTACTGCCGTGTAGCGAATCGGATCGGCAATACTCCGTCTGCTCGCGGCAACGACTTCGGTTTTCGCCTTGTATTAGTTCAATAAAGGTCATTTGCACACATCTTTGAGCAAGAAAAAGCGAGTTGCATAGCGAAGGCTTTTTTGAGAGGATAAAAGGAAAAATCCTCTCAAAAGAAAAGCCGAAGAATGCAGCGAGCCGAAAAAATAAATCATATAAAGTTGTTTTTCTCTGCTTTCGGAATATGTTTTTTAACATAAAAAAAGTACCTTTGTTACGTACTAAAAAAACGAAGAGGTGACAGTAAAAAGCGAGGAATTGGATTTGTTGGCGTTCTATTCGCAGTGGCAGGTTTGGCAGTTGCTCACCGCCGAAGAGCGAATAATGTTGCAAGAGAATGTTATTTTTCGTCATTACGAAAAAAATACAGCTATCTACAAAGAAGGCAGTTTGCCCGAATATTTGATGTGTGTAGTGCGTGGCAAGGTGATGATTCGTAAAGAGGGCTTTGGCGGTCGTAGTCAAATAATGCGTATGATAAACTCGGTAGAGATGTGTGGCTATCGTGCGTTTTTTGCCGAAGAAAATTATGTAACCGAGGCAGTTGCTTGTGAGCCTACTATCGTTTGTTTGGTGCCAAGCCATCTGATACAAAAGTTGATACATCAAAACGTGGAGTTGGCGTGCTACTTTGTCAAGTTGCTCGCAGTAGATTTGGGTGAGAGTGATGTGCACACAGTAAGTTTGACGCAGAAGCATATCCGTGGTCGTTTGGCAGATTCGTTGCTGTTTTTGCTCCAAAAATATGGCTACGAGCCCGATGGAAAAACTTTGAACATATCGCTTACGCGCGAAGATTTGGCAAACCTTTCGAACATGACTACGTCGAATGCTATTCGCACATTGTCGCAGTTTGCTACCGAAAAAATAGTAGAAACACAGGGCAGAAAAATAAAAATAGAACGAGAAGATGTTTTGCGTAAAATAGCACATTTGGGTTAATCGGTTTGTGTTTTTGTAGCGGTAAAGAAAAAGAGGTAGAAATAAAAAAAAGAAATACCTCTTTTTTTCGTTTATTAAATTTTATCTTTGTGAAAAACATTGTTTTATGAAAAGAATTTCGCTGTTGTTGCTTGTTGGGGTGTTGTTTGCTTCGTGTGTCGATAGGGCTGTAAACGTCTCTGCCGAATTGTTGCCAGTAGGCAATGTTTCTTCTGCGGAGTCAGCTATGAGGCAATTGATTGCTCCTTACAAAGCAGATTTAGATGCAAAAATGAACGTCGAAGTCGGATTTTGTGCAATGCCAATGGATGTTGGTAGACCTGAAAGTTTGCTTTCGAATTTTGTATGCGATGCTATGCTCAAAAAAGCCAACGAGTATATGCCTACCGATTTTGCTTTGACCAATATAGGTGGTTTGCGAAAATCTATTTCGCAAGGTGTGGTTACACTACGAACGGTGTACGAGGTAATGCCTTTCGACAATCAAGTACTATTGCTCGATTTGTTGGGGCAAGATGTGTTGGCATTGTGCAACGCCATTGCCTCGGTTGGTGGCGAGGGGGTTTCGGGCATTACGTTTGGTATTTCGGGCGGCAAGGCTTCGGATGTAAAAATAGGAGGGAAACCGCTTGATGTCAGCCGAGTGTACCGAGTTGTTACAACTGATTATTTGTCTTTTGGCAATGACAAAATGTTGCCTTTGCTCAATCGTTTGCAAGTTTATGATTTGGGTTTGCCACTCCGCGATTTAATATTAGAAGCTATTTCGGGAGTGCAACAAATGGAGTCTAATTTAGATGGTCGTATTTATGAAAAGTAAGTTATTGTTGTTTTTCTTGTTGCTATTTTCTGCTTGTCAAACAAAAGAAGATTTAGTTTTGTTGTGTACAAACGATACGCATTCTCAAGTAGAAGCATGTGGTGCAAATATGAAAAAGTTGTCGGGCTTTGGAGGCTATGAATATCGAGCAAGTATAATAGACAATATAAGGTGTGCGACTCCAAATTTGCTTTTGTTTGATGCTGGCGATTTTTCGCAAGGTACGCCCTATTTCAATTTATACAAAGGTCGTGTAGAAGTTTTGGCATATAATAAAATGCAATACGATGCAGTAACTCTTGGCAATCACGAATTCGACAACGGGATAGATACACTTGCTGCACGTTTGCATGAGGCAACTTTTAAAGTGGTTTGTACGAATTACGAAGTGAGTGGAACGCCACTTGAAGATGTGGTAAAAAAAACTGTGATATTTAGTCGTGCAGGGTGGAAAATTGGTGTGATAGGTTTGGGGGTGAATCCTGAAGGATTGATTTTGAAAAGCAATTTTGGCAATGTACGATATTTGGAACCAATAGCAGTAGCAAATCATTATGCCGATTCGTTGAAGCAGCATTGTGGGTGCGATGTTGTGGTAGCTCTTTCTCATTTAGGCTCTGCATACGATAGTGAAAACACCGAACCTTGCGATGAGTCATTGGCTAAAAACTCTCGCTCTATAGATATTATAATGGGAGGACATACGCACAAGCAAGTGTGTAAGAAATGTGTGAATCTTAATGGAGATTCTGTGTTGTTGATACAATCAGGAAAAAGTGGAGCATATCTTGGTAAAATAAAATTGACAAAATGAAAGCAATAAATCTAAATCCAATCATGCCTGTTCGTACAGCTCCTTCGGAGCAAAGCGAACAGTGTACACAACTTTTGTTTGGCGAGTTGTTTGATGTTAAGGTTGTAAATAGCAAGTGGTGTTCTATTGTAAACGATTCGGATGGCTATGAGGGGTTTGTGAGTAAAAATATGGTAACGTTTATTTCTGAAGTAGACTATAAAGAGTTGAAAGATTCACAAAAAATATTACTCTCAAAACCTATTGCTCAAGTGCGTGATAAAGGAACAAACGATACAATGTTTTTGCCAATGGGGAGCACTTTGTATAATTTTGTTGAAGGTAAATTCTCCATATTCGATCGAGATTACGAATTGATAGATACAAATGTTAGAGCATATTCTTTAAACGTGTTGCCCGAAGTTGCTTTGCAATTACTTAATGCTCCTTATTTGTGGGGAGGGAAATCAGTTTTAGGAATAGATTGTTCGGGTTTTGTGCAAACTGTTTTTGCAGTGTGTGGGAAAATGCTTCCTCGTGATGCCTCACAACAAGTGGCCGAAGGAGAAACTATTTGCTTTTTGACAGAGGCAAAGTCGGGCGATTTGGCTTTTTTTGAAAACGAAGAAGGAGATATTGTTCATGTAGGTTTGTTACTTGATAATCGTCGTATCGTTCATGCTTCGGGTTCGGTAAAAATAAGTTTAATGGACAATTATGGGATATTAAGTCCTGATGGAGGTTATTCGCATAAATTACGTATTATAAAAAGAATAAAATGTTAGTAGAAAATTATTCACTTTTGCATAGAAATACGTTTGGTATAGATGTCAATACTCGTTATTTTTTTGAATACAATACGGTAGAAGAATTGCAACA
>JAGCAG010000035.1 GCA_017652785.1 Paludibacteraceae bacterium
ATAATGATGGAGTTTTTTCTGACTTAGAGACTGTTGAAGGTGTAGAAGTAGAAATACCAAATTATGTTTCAACTAGAAAAGTGACCGCAAGATTAAAACTTTCTGATGGAACAGTTTTTTTATATACGTTGGAAATTAAAGAACTTGTGTGATATAATTTTCCTCTTCAAATTATGAAAGAAAAATCAATTTTAATTAGGCCTGCGACCAAAAATGACGCAATAACTATTGCACAAGTTGTGGTCATGGCAATAGGGGATGAACAGACACTTAAAAATTATTGTGGGAAAAATTATGTTGCAGTGTTGGAGGAAATTGCTCGTTTGGAAAAAACTCAATATAGTTTTCAGAATTCGTTGATTGCGGAGGTAGAAGGTAAAATTGCTGGAGCAATTGTGGGTTATGCTGGAGCAAGGCTTTTAGAATTGCGTAATGGAACTTTTGCTATTATAGAAAAGCATCTTGGTACTTCTCCAAATATGGAACCAGAAACCTCCGAGGGTGAATTTTATTTGGATTCTATAGCTGTTTTTCGTGAATTTAGAGGATGTGGCATAGGACGGAATTTAATTTTTGCACTATGTAAAAAAGCTCTTGCAGAAGGTCATGAAAAGCTTGGACTATTGGTGGATTTTGATAATCCTGCTGCTGAAAATTTGTACACTTCAATAGGATTTGTTCGTAAAAACCAAACCAATTTCTTAGGACATAAAATGTGGCATATGCAGAAAAAACTATAAATTTGTTGCATGTTAAACTAGATTAAACGTACAGAATTATGAATGTAGGAGACAAAATTCCAGAAGTTTTGGGTAAAGACCAAAACGGAAACGAGATTAGAAGTAGTGCCTTTTTAGGTAAAAAATTGGTGCTCTACAGTTACCCAAAAGCCAATACAAGTGGCTGTACTGCTGAGGCGTGTTCGTTGCAGAGCCACAAGGCGGAGTTGGAAGCAGCTGGTTATTCTATTGTGGGGGTGAGCAAAGACAAACAGGAATTGCAAAAGAAGTTTGCCGACGCACATGGGTTGGATTTTTCGCTGATTGCCGATACCGATACCACACTTTTGCAACAACTTGGTTGCTGGGGCGAAAAGGTGGCTTGTGGCAGAAAAACTATAGGTACACTCCGTACTACCTACTTGGTGAACGAAGAGGGAGTGATTGAAAAAATTTTCTTGCCCAAAGAGATTAAAACCAAGATTCATGCAGAACAACTTTTAGATTATATTAAAAATAAATAAACGAGTACGGTAACTACGACGCGTACTACCTCTGCTTCTACTCTGACGCTGCGGGCATGAGCAGCAGCAATTGCTACAACGGCCGCAGTGTGCGTTTGGTTAAGGATTTATAAAAATCTATTTGAGAGATAATAGAAAAACCGCATCTTATAAGGTGCGGTTTTTTGTTTTTGTCTATAGAAAATGCTTAGCAGAAAAGCAGAATAAGCAGTTGCGCTGAAATAATACGGAGGAACATGGTAAGCGGATACACCGTGGAGTAGGCCACTGCAGGTTCGTCGTTAGGAGCAATGGTGTTGGAATAAGCCAACGCAGGTGGGTTTGTTGAACTACCAGCCACCAAACCAAGAAGTGTAAAATAGTTGAGGTGGAAAACGCTTCGAGCGATTGTTCCAACAACAAGAAGCGGAATAATGGTGATAAGGAAACCTGCTCCCATCATAAGAAGTCCGTTGCCTGTTACGAGCGTTTCAATGAACTTTCCTCCCGATGAAATACCTACACTTGCCAAGAATAGCGAAATGCCAATTTCGCGTAGCATCAGGTTGGCACTCTGCGTGGTGTAGGTGATGAGTTTTATTTTGTAACCAAACCGTCCGAGTAAAATAGCAATAATCAGTGGTCCACCGGCTAGTCCAAGCTTTGCTGCCATTGGCATTCCAGGTAAGTAGAAAGGAATGCTTCCTACCAAAATACCAATCAAAATACCAAAGAAGATGGTAATCAGATGTGGTTCGTTGAGTCGTTTTAGTGTGTTTCCTAAGAAATGTTCTACTTTTTTGATGGCATCGAGTTCGCCCACCACCATCACACGGTCGCCTACCTGAAGCACCAAATCGGGGCGACCAAGTAGGTCAATTCCCGAACGGTTGATTCGGGTTATGTTCACTCCAAAAAGTGTGCGAAGATTTAAGTCGCGGATAGTTTTTCCGTTGATTTTGTTTTGTGTAATCACAATTCTGCGCGAAACGAGTTGGCTGTTTTTATCCTCCCAAACATAACTAGTTGTTTCGCCTACAAAGGCAGTTATTGCCGAGAGGTCGTTGGTTGAGCAAACTACGAGCAATAAGTCGTTTTCTTCTATAATAGTGTTTTTCCAAGGCACAAACGTAGAATCTTGGTGCATGATACGCGAAATCACAAACTTGCGCCCAATCAGGTCTTTGCATTCTTGTAATGTTTTGCCAAAAATGGCTTTGTTGGTTACCTTTAGTGTGATTTTCTCTGGTTTGTCTTGTTTGTTTTCGTTATGTTTATTGATTAGAACTTCGTTTTCTTTATCCAATTTTATTCTAAAAATAACACGAATAAGAATTAACCCCAAAATGGTTCCTATTACGCCAAGAGGATAGGCTACGGCATAACCAAGTCCAATTTGTGGTACTTCGGAAATTTGTCCTGCATCGAAGAGTTGCTTTAGAGCCTCTTGCGCTGCCCCAAGACCTGGAGTGTTAGTTACTGCTCCTGAAAGAACTCCCACTAACATAGGCATTTCGAGTGTTCCGTTGCTCACAAGGTAGATGACAATGGCAGTAACTATTCCCAATAAAACAATTGAAAAAGCCAGTGCGTTGAGGAGCATTCCGTCTTTCTTGAACGACGAGAAGAAACCAGGCCCAACCTGCAAACCGATAGAAAAGATAAAAAGAATAAGCCCAAATTCTTTGATGAAGTGAAGCAGTTCGTCATTCACCGTAAAACCAAAATGACCAAGTGCTAAACCTATGAACAGCACAAAGGTAACACCAAGCGAAACGCCACCAAATTTTATTTTTCCTAAAAGCACTCCTGCTGATATGGCAAAGGAGTAGATGAGCAGAGTTTGAGCTATTGATTCTTTCGAAATTAAAGTAATTAACCAATCCATTTTTTCTCTTGTTAAAAACAACGATGCAAAGGTACGAAAAAGTTGTTTGAGAAATGCGAGAAAGAAAAGTGATATTGTGGTTGATTTTCGCTAATTTTGTTTCTGAATAAAGAACGAAAAAAAAGTCATTGACTATGAAAGAACTTGATGTGGAAATGCGGTCGGAAAAGGCTGTTGAATATTTCAAAGAGGGATATAATTGTGCGCAATCTGTTTATATGGCTTATGCCGATATTTTTGGTTTGGACACGGAGTTAGCTGCTAAAATAATAGCTCCTCTTGGAGGAGGAATGGGCCGTTTGCGTGAAGTGTGTGGCGCGGTAAGTGGAATGTTTTTGGTAGCGGGTTTGCATCTTCCCGCCAACGATCCTAAAAATCGAGATATGAAGATAAGAAACTATGCTGCTGTGCAGTATTTAGCTAATGAATTTGCTCAACAAAATGGTTCTATTGTTTGTCGTGAATTGTTGGGCTTGGATGTAAAAAAAGAGGCCCCAATTCCAGAGGAGAGAACGTCTTCTTATTATAAAAAAAGACCTTGCGCAGAGTATGTCCGTATGGCAGCAACTATTGTTGGCTGTGCTATTCGAGATGAAAAAATTTGATAGGGGGGATTATTCTTCGTTTGGTGCTAAAAAAGCATCTTCGATGTGTTCGATGGCGATGTCGCCATCGCTTTTTTTTACTACACAAATCACGTCGAAGCGCACTTCTTGGTCAAGTTCGAACTGCTGAATGTAGTCGTTTGTTGCTTGAACAATACGTTTGATTTTTGCATTAGTAATGGCATCTTTGGGTTGTTCAAAACGTAGAGAAGAGCGTGATTTTACTTCCACAATTACCAATAAATTGTCTTTGGTGGCAACAATGTCCAACTCGTTTTTCCCACTAATCCAATTGGTGTGCAGAATGTTGTATTTGTTTGCTCGTAAATAATCTTGTGCAAGCAATTCGCCTTCTTTCCCAAAGTCGTTGTGTTTTGCCATGGTGATTGTTGATTGAAAAAAAAGTACGAACAAATGAATTGCTCGTACTTTCTTGTTTTTTATTTAACAGAAAACTTATAAATACAAGTTTCGTCGTAGATTTTTCCTTTTTTCAAAACAGGACTTGGAAAATGAGGCATATTTGGAGAATTAGGAAAACCTTGCGCTTCGAGGCAAATGGCGTAGCGCTCATCGTACTGTTTTCCGCCTTTTCCTTTGTTTTTTTCTACCCAGTTTCCTGCATAAACCTGAACACCTGGTTGTGTAGTGAACATTTC
>JAGCAG010000036.1 GCA_017652785.1 Paludibacteraceae bacterium
ACATTCATAATTCTATACGTTTAATATAATTTAACAAGCACTAAATTTATAGTTTTTTCTGCATATGCCACATTTTATGTCCAAGAAAAATTTTCTCTTCCTTTCGCACAAAACCCACCGAACGATAAAGAATCTCGGCGTTAGGATTCTCAAAATCGACCAACAAACCTACGTTTTGGTACCCATAAGCAAAGGCCTTTTCGCTCAAAGCCAAAATCAAACTTCGAGCAACACCATTTCCTCTAAACGGAGGGAAAACAGCCAGCGAATCCAAGTAAAACTCTCCTGCGGAGGTTTCAGGTTCCATATTTGGAGAAGTACCAAGATGCTTTTCTATAATAGCAAAAGTTCCATTACGCAAAGGCAGAAGCATTGCTCCGTTGTAACCGACAACGGCTCCCGCCACTCTGCCATCCACTTCGGCAATAAGCGAGTTGTGGTAACTATATTGCGTGTTTTCAGTTTGCGCAATCTCTTCCAATACAGAAAGAAAATCTTCTCCACAATAGTTTTTCAATATCTCATTGTCGCCTATTGCCATTGCCACAACTTCGGCAATGGTTTTTGCATCTTTTGGCGTTGCACTCCGAATAGATACAAAGGTTTCATTCTTTGTCATATCTTCACATCAAATCTTTTACAAACAAGGTATAGAAAAACACAGTGCCATCGGAGAGCGTAAGTTTGGCTTTGATGTGTCCAATTGTGGATGTAGCAGGAATGTCAATTTGTAAGCCATCGGCGGTTTCGTTGGCAGAGAAACAACCGTCGTTATTAAAATCAACACTAAACGTTACTCCACTTTCATCGGCAACCAAAGCAGGACAAACGTAAGCTGCATCGCGAGCAACAGGCACAACCACATCGGAGGTTTTGTCCGTTTCCATTGCTCTATAAATGTAGAAAACGGAATTATCGGAGAGCGTAAACTCCACAAAGTACTTCTGAAAAAGTCTTTCTGCAACGGCTTCTGCATCTCCGATGGGAGAATCCGAATAAACCAAATTTTGATTATTAATCCAATCGTTTTCAAACTCAAACCAATCGTAGTTGGCAGCGATGTCGTCAAAAAACATTTTCCAACGAAGATAGTAATAATCTTTGAGCATACCTGCCCATTGTCGATACGAATAGTCGCGCAAACCGCCATCGTTGGCTTGAGGTCGGCCTCCCCATGTCGTAATCAGTGTGCGAACATTGGCGTGTTCCAACCACTGTTTGTCAGCTTCGGTGGTTTGACATACCTCATCGGCTATTCCACGAGCCATCTGAGTCCAACGTCCAAGCATAAAATTCCGATTCGTACTCAACAACTCATCCAAATCAAGTATAAGTCGTAGAAAAACATCCTTGAGCTGAACAAAACGTTGTTGGTTGGCATTTTCTTTAGCAAAACGAATAGCTTTCAAGAGAAAATAAGCATAATCGGTAATCGACTGACGGACAACATCGATGAGGTCGTAATGGTAATTATTTCCATCAAGATTTGCTTCCAACAATAACTTTGCCGCTGCAACAACGTTTTGCGGATCGTAAAAAATGTCGGTTCCTCCCCAACTCGATACTTTTTCCACCTCCAAACTCGGACGGGCACACACAACGGCTTCGTGCGGACCTTGCAGGGTTGTTGTGCAATTCAATACCGAAAGCCGCAACTTCTCCCATGCCTCTTGCGCTAGAGAACTCTCCTTCCCATAGCGACTTGTAGTATAGTTTTTCAACCAAACATTGCCACTAGGTTTTTCTCCCAACCAAGGCAACTCAAATAGCAAATCATACAACACTGGCATCGACTCTATGGCTTCGGGAGTTGCACCAATACCTTTTAGGTTTGGGTGAAGCGATTTGCACGAAAAATAAGATTCGATATTTCCATCGAATCGACCCATCAAACCTGTTCTTCCTCCAAAATTTGGCAACATACAATAAACCGCATCGTGATTTTTTAGCTCATCAAAATGCGTATAAGCATCAGCAAAAAGATCGAGTACGATGAGGTTGCCTTGTTTCACCTCGTCCAATACCTTGTACTGCTCTTCGCTCCACTGCCAAAACTGCATTACCCATTTTTCGTTGATATTACTATTGGCCTTATACAAAGCCTTAGCTATGGATTTGTAAGCTTTCACCACATCAATGTTACTCGTATTCGCACCTTCGTGAAACGGGTCCATACTGTAATAGCAGGATGTTCCCATTACCTCACTTAGCACTTTGTAATAGTTTTTTGCCATTGAGGCAAATGCTTTGCTATTGGGGTCGAGTATGTGAGGACGAGAAAAAAAGCACCAACTACCTTGACTCAAGGTAACGTTTTTAGTTTTATTCATAAAATCAGACGGCACCATTCCACTAAATCCAGGCAACACGGGTTGCATCCCCAACTCCCTCATCCGACAACCTATTTTCTTTGCCAGCTCCTCCTGACGGAGATACCACCAATCAGGATTTGGTCCTCCCCATGCTTCCAAATTATTCATTCCCCACCATGCTTGGAAACAAGGACCTGCCACAAACTGATTGACCTCTTCGGTTGAATAGTTGTAATAGGTTGTCAATAGTTTTTTCCACACCACATCGAGCCCCACAATTTGCAATGGCATATTGATTCCGTGCAATGCCATCCAATCAATCTCCTGTTCCCAACGCTCCCACGTCCACACCGACATGGAGTAGGAAAAAGTGCAATAATTCAAATAATATCGATATTCGGCAGAACAAGTCCTCTCCTCTGTTTTTAAAGGCAAAGGAAGATTCTTCAAATTCAAATTTGTGGTTAGGTTATTCCAAGAAAGATTGATGTTTGCATAATGATTCAGATACCAATTGATGCCCGTTGCAACAGAAAGCAAACTATTGCCCTTGATGCAAGGTTTGTTGTCCTCCGATGTAATAACAAATTTATCTTTCCCTCTATCTGTGAGCGATTCATCTACAATCAAAACAAATTTTTCAGCACAATTTTCTCCTCCAATTCGATGAAGCAAATCAACTAA